>JAUIFR010000288.1 GCA_030430325.1 Bacteroidia bacterium
AACACCAAAAGATTACACTCTGCTTTGGGCTATCGGTCTCCTTTAGAAATGGAAGTATTTTTAAAAACTAGTAATAATATTAAAAATGTGGCTTAACTTTTTGTAACAAATTTAGTTGCAAGTCCAACCTGCAGAGTATGCATTCTCAAAGTGAACCGTAACATCTTTTTTGGGAGAAAATGGGTTGCCGTCTATAGTAAAACTGAAGTAATCTACATCGTGAAATTTATAGATAGTACCTTTTATCAACTCTCCCTCTTCAATTGGTTTGGCATTGGTTTGCCAGTTATCATTAGGCTCATAAACATCACGGCAATTATCTGTTTTGAAAATAGTGCTTGTCCAGAGTCCTCTGCCGTAGGTAGCAATAGCCACTAGCCCATCGGCTTCTCGATAACGTAGCATGGTGGTATAAAAATTAGGCGTAATACAGTCCCATTTTGGTGAATTTATCGTAATATCACTAGTAAACCATACGCCAGCTTCAGTAGCTAACAATACCTGTCTATAATCATTTGGGTTATAAAGCGCCCAGTTCACCACCATGCTTTTGGGTAAATTTCCTTGCTTATCTATCCATTTTGCCCCACCATCATTTGTTTCAAATATCGTTTTTAGACTGTTTCTACCTAAGGCAAGTAATTGGTTTTTACTTGCTCCTATCGCTACATAATTCACACCTAATATTTCATCCGTCAAGTTATGGGTAATATTGGTGATGCTTGGGTTATTGGTATGAGCATTGGTAATAATACTCACATAGGCTTCAGCGTCAGATGATGCAATATACACTGTATTATTTTGATAAGGTGATACCGTAATATTATTAACTTTAGGTGCCATGTTTTTTTTATAGCTCATATCATCAGCTAGAATATCAGAAACCCAAATTTCATTGCCACTTGTACCAACATACAAACGATTTGCTTTGCTGTCATAGGCCATTGGAGCTAAAAATAAGTCCGGTTGACCATCCAAGTAACTATATGACTCTCCCTTGTCCACTGTTACTCTTGCATATCCATATTGTTGGGTGGTGATTTGTATATTGGGATCATCTTGATCTATAAAACAATGCATCCCATCTCCCGAGTATATTTCTTCAGTTTTTCCAAACCCTGGTTCTGTAAACTTTTGAGTTCCATTATCTTGAGAGCCAGCTATAAAGAAATTACTACCCTCGCTATTTTCCAAAGTAGCAGCATAAAACTGGGTGACATTATACTTATAGTTTCTTGGAACATAATTGAATTCATAATCAAATACCACTCCTGAATTAAATGAGAAATACACACCACCATCGTTCCCAAATGCCATTTGGTAGTGCTCTTTATCGTTAGGCCTAAAAGCCATGGCATGTTGATCTGCATGCACACCGACGCTTATTAATTTCCACGTATCGCCGCTATCCGTAGAGCGATGTACATAAAGCCCACCCACATAAAGCATGTTATCATAATCTGGGTGTACTAGCGCGATTAAGTTATAACTTCCTTGATTACCAATAAATGGCTTATTCTCATATTTGGGAATGGCAATATTCTCCCAATCTTCTCCACCAGAACTGGTACGTGCTCCAGATACCTGTTCATCTCTTGCTGTAAGCACATAGTAGATATCATTATTTGATGGAGCCGTCGCAATCTCAATCCGGTCATTATAATTTACTAGATTATATGGAGTGACATTTTCCCAACTACCCATGACCCCGTCATCATCGTAAGTAGATTTGTAAATTTGCGAACCATCAAATTGGTGATTTACGCCGGCAATAATATCTCCATCAGCTGTTAACTCCATATCACAGCCATACCCTTCTACCACTTCTTCCCAGGTAGTACCTCCATCTTCAGAGCGTAATATGCCTCGATCACCATAGTAATCTAGAGATTGAATTGAGGCAAATAATGTGCCTTTTCTTGATACAATCACCTTTCGAACAAATTGAAATGTAAAATTGGCTGTGCTGGGCAATTGATACCAGCTTTGTCCGCCATTTTTAGTTTTCCAAATTCCATCCCCACTAAATCTAGTATTTGAAAATAACTCGCCAGTCCCTACATACATGATTTTTGGGTCAGTAGGGTCGTAGGCAATAGAGGTGACCGATAAATTTTCCCAAACATCACCTACATTTTTCCAAGGACTTTGCTCATCCGTGATATCATTATTATACCATAGACCACCCGTTACACCACCAGCCCATACTTTTTTGTAAGTAGGGTCATTTGGATCAAACATAAGCGCTCTTGTCCTACCACCTCATGACTAGGGCCTCTTTCTTGCAAGTGATTGCCATTTCCGTTAAGGTATGCCTGCTGGTTTTGCCAATTGGCATAGCTCGCTTTAGCCATTACATTTGCTAGGTGGCTATTTGGTCCTTTTGAATATACAGTTGAAGGTGCTATTCGTAAAGTATCTGATTTACTTTTTTCACGAAATTGATCTTTACTAAAGTAAATGGCTAATAATGTAGTTAAGATAGTTGCCGGTACAAACAACCATAGTACTATTGGGTTCAGTTTTTTCATAATTATTTGTACTATTAGCTAGTTAGTTTCTATGCTTTATATAATGGTATAAAAAAGTAATACCTTGTAAACAATTATTCTAATAAATATTAGACTAGTTATGATTTATATAATTGGTCGGCTGAATCTAGACAACACAATTAATAAATATATTTTGCTAATTTCATTGAACAACTAAATCTTCATTCTATTTTTGACATTAAAATCTATATTTTGACATAATATTTGGAATTTAATACTATAATTGGAATAATACAAATTTATACTTAATTTAAGCACCTTAGAGGATTGGAAAACATACTAGATAAACCGATTCTACACCAATTCGTGATTTCTAATGACTTAAATTTAATAGAATTGGATGATGGTATCACCTGTATTCCTGCAGCGCAATTTTTAACTTAACTCGCATTATTCAGAAAACTTATTTGGGGGCTGAAAAAAGCACAAGCGATCCTACTTGTGTTTATCGATTATAAAAATTCACAAATTCCATCAACTTTGGAATCTGTAGTCCCTCGACCAGATCCAGATTTATAGTTTGTATTTGATGTGTGATCATACCCACCATACGTTAGCTTTAGGTTATTTGATGTGCGATTTTGTAAACCTTCCAGTTTCTTGAGCTTTTTCATAATTTATTTATTTTTGTATTAATATAATATAAAATTATATATAATAAAGTTATTTTCTAAATATTTGAATTATTTTTATTAGTAAATTGATATTTCATTACATTAAAATGACATTACCTATTGGTTATGAATTGATTTGGAGATTGGTGAAAAGGAATGAAATTTTTAGGCTTAATACTATTTTTGAATGACTGTTTGGAACAATTATTTGAATAAAATTGGCAAAATACATTTAAAATATAGCGGAATTTATTTAGGTTTTTGAATTATTTTTGCATAATTTATTCAAAAACAAGCCATAACAGATTTAATACGATGCTATTGCAGCATAAATGGCCGAACCACGACTAAATTATTAGGCCCAACCTGGGCATGAAGAAATAGTATAATTTCATTAAATTGATCATTGTTAAGGTCATGATAAGTAAAGTCAATGGCAAGCTCTCCTTTTTTTAAATCGCCAACTGTTGTCGTATGCATTTTTGATTCATGCAACCAATAT
>JAUIFR010000289.1 GCA_030430325.1 Bacteroidia bacterium
CAAAATACTTAAAACAAGTTCCAAATTGCACGAATTTTGCCAAATATCTTCATTTTGAAGCATTTCTAGCATGCGATCAACGCCAGAGGGCTTATCTTCCTCGCTACTTCTACTTGAGATACCTTTTACAAAACCGGACTGCAAATTGTCGATAAACTCAGCCGGCAGGTTGTCCAGCATTTTTGTAAATTTATCGGGATGGTCCTTTTCAAAGCGGGTTTTTAGCTTTGGTGAAAGGCTATCGAAAATTTGATAGGCCTCTATGGCCTCTTTGGCCGATGTGAAACGATATTCACCCAGTAAACGCTTCAGTGTTTTAAGGTTCTTTTCGTACGGGGTATTGTCTACTTCCTCCTGCTTCTTGGCCGGATCATTCGAATTATACAGGCCACTATCATACACCTGACTTGCAGCTTGTGCTTGGTTAGACTGATGAGCGGGTAGGTGGCCATCTGCGCTTTGGTATGTTTTTTCGGACATGGTTACAGCGCTTTTCCTTTTTTCTTCAATTCACTGACCACCGCATTATGAAAGATCGCCTCCGAAGTGCCCTCCATATCTTGGTGTAAAACCCGCATGGCACAATACCGGAAGATATTATTAATTTCGGCGGCAGTGAAATTGTACTTTTTGTTGCAAACCTGGGCGATCATTTCTGGCTGTTGAAGTTTATACCGCCCATCAAATACATTAGAAAATAACTCCCGCCGCATCATATCATCGGGCGTGCTGAACTTCACCATCACTTGAAAGCGGCGCGTAAAGGCCTCGTCCATATTGGATTTTAAATTACTACTCAGGATGACTAATCCATCATAATTTTCGATACGTTGCAATAAATAGGCCACCTCTTGATTGGCAAATCGATCGTTGGCAGACTGTGTTTGGGAGCGCTTACCAAATAGGGCATCTGCCTCATCGAAGAATAAGATCCAATCTCGGTGCTCTGCTTTTTGAAAGATGGCCTCTAAGTTTTTCTCCGTCTCTCCCACATATTTGGATATAACGGCCGACAAGTCAATTTTATAGACGGGTACACCTGCTTTTTTGCCAATCAGGCCGGCACTCATGGTTTTTCCTGTGCCCGATGGGCCGTAAAATAGCGCTCTATACCCTTTTTTGATGCGTTTATTTACAAGTTTGTCGGCAGCTAGATTTTTACGCTGAGCCAGCCAGATCGTGATGTCTTCCAACGCCCGATCAGTTTCTTCGTGCAAAATAAGATCTTCCCATTCTTCTTGCACCACTACTTGCTGCGCGGCAAAGCCACTTATAAAATCTGGGCGATAGGGCTTTCCCTTAATGAGTAAGTTTATATATTCTTCCGAAAGTTTAATAGCAGATGAAGGCTCATGAAGCAGCTCTAAAACACCCTCCCGAAATAACACATGATCCAGCGAGAAGACTTCCAATAATTGCTGACGAAACTTAAAATCATCTCCAGCTAATAGCAATAAGATAGTCTCCTTGGTGGGAATAAATTGATGAGGGTTTGTTTGATTCAGCATAAACCCCCAGTTTTCAGTTTTTGCAAGTGCGACTACGGGCCGCCAACCACTAGGCATGATATAATGCATCACAGCTAGTGCCAAGATAAGCCTTTCAGCTTGCATCATATAAGTAGGCAAGTCCTTTTTGGTGGCTTCTTGCTGCATGCGATGGAGTAAACCTGAATAAGGTTTAATACAAATGCTTTCTCCTTCGGCGATGGATTCAAATAGGTCGATTGACGATGGAATATAGCTTCCTTCGCCTAATTCTTCGAGGTATTTACAGCGCTTGCTCAAAAAAGCCTTTGCTAGCTGTAGTTCTTTTTCCTGAATCGTATCAAAACTTGCTTGAGCGGATCTCTTTTTATTGGAGTTTTTCATGAATCTTTTCTTAATAACTGGTGCCTTAACCCAGAATGGTCTGAGCTTATTTAATAATACCAGAAAAGCAAGAAATGTTACCCTTGGTAAAGTGCAATTTTATGAATCGAGATAGATTTCTTTAAAAAGTGATATCATGATGATGAAAAATACAATTTTTATCACTCAATATGGCATAATCATGTGCTAGGCTATAGCTATAAAATGCTAATATAAAAGGATTATATCATTAAAAGTGACGATACTATTATCAAAGAAAACTAGTAGGGATAGTATGCGAAAAATTTATATATCAGTAATAAAAATGAAGGTGAATGGGAGTCTGTATTCTTGAAATTATACAAAATAAATTGATTAATTCAATCAATTTTGCACAATTTATTCATTTAGCATTAAGCGACAGGAATCATAATGAAAAATGTAGTCCCTTCTCCAAGCTTGCTCTTGCAAATAATTTTACCCCCAATTTCTTGGATGAGATCGGTAACATTTAAATATTCAAATCTTGATTTCCTTCTATTTTTGTCTCTCAGGAATGTTTTTATTGTATTTTATCGGGATTTTTTCTTGGTTTTGTGCAATTTGTGTGTCTGAATCACAGGACAGATCGTTAAGAAATGAGCTTGTAAGCTCACTTTAGAGCTGGGCCAGCCTACAGCGGGGGCTGATGTAACGGATAAACACGGATTTTTTTATCACTGGCTTAAGGTGCTGTCATACAGTTTCTGTATTTATTATTTTATAATGTGAATCTCCCATGTTAAGGTTGGGTTTATGAAAGATAAGAAACTATTGAACACTTATAACATGGCCGTATAAATTTGCAATTTTTATGTCTTTTATTTTGTGAAAAGTGATTTGATAGTAGTTTTTCCCACCAATATCTGTAAGGTTCAAATCTTTTATCCAGCCAATATTAACTTCTGAATAAAATAAATTGTCTTTTTTATTAATCTTCCCGTCAATTAACTCACAACTTAATATGTATTCATCTTTTTTATTTCCACCAATAAACCCATTTTTAATCAAAATTTTTGCTTTCATACTATTATTTTGTAAAGGTAACTTCAATTCCATTTTCTAATTTTTGAATATTTGCATACTTAAAGCCATTCTGTTTAGCTTGTTTTCCAGTCCAAGTTGTCCAAACCGCCTTAGTTTCGCTCATTTGTTTTAATGCTTTTTCAAATTCCAATAAATTATCAGATACGCCTGATTCATAAATGTCACTTCTTACCCACTTAGCTTTAAATATATCTATACCATCAACTGCCTCTCTAAAAACTTGTTTGCCAATTCCTTTGCCTTGTAGTAGTTTTGGAATGTTTAGTTCAACCTTAACTCCACCAGCTAAATCATATTCATAAAATCCTATTGCCTCACCATTATAATAAGCCCAGATTCGATTTCCCCCTTCAGAGTATATAATGTCCTCTGCAGAGGCTTTATTAAGTTTTGAGTGATATAGCCTATTTATATCTTGTTTTGCTTCCTTACTCAGCTTAAAGCTACCACTTTTCGCTGCTTTTATCAACTCTTCGCTATGTTGGAGCATATAAATATCCACTGCTTGCTCGATGGCGGGTAAATCTAGCTTCTCCTTACTTTGCTTCACGATGCTGTGGGCCAGCTGTTGCCTTGTTTTGCGGAGGCCTTCAAGTATGTGGAGGTTGTCATTTAGTATGGCCAGCTCTTTTTCAGAAATCTTTCCTGCTAGTTTAGCTGTTACTTTTTCTAGATTTTGCAGTTCTAGCGCTTTGTTTACTTTGGATAGGGTAGCTATTTGC
>JAUIFR010000036.1 GCA_030430325.1 Bacteroidia bacterium
AATTGGCATACGAAATGGTAAATTCATTCATTAAATAGGCTAATTGTGTAAAACTTTCACCCGTTTTAGGTAATTTAAAGATACTCGCCTCAAAAGGGATTAAAAAAAGTAAACCATCAGGAATAATGAGTAATTTTTTGGGTGTAAAAGGTAAACCAATAAGACCTGGTTGAACAAAATTAGCATAAAACTCATGAGCAACACGGGCATAATCTTGAACAAGTTGAGCAGAATAGTTCATAATCGACTTGGGCTTCTTGAGCATCTCATAAAACGATTCCATATTTTTCTGAATACGAGGCCTTTTCTCAATTTCATGCAATCGAACTGAAGATTTGGTTAGCTGAAGGATGTATATTTTATCTTGGCCAATAAAATAATTTAAGACAACCTCTCTAAAGGCTAATTTGCCTTGCACTTCTGCCATGGAGTTTGGTTTTTGCTGATATTTTAGTTGATAATATTTCGGGTAATTTACTCGAATTTGCTGCTTGAGTTGTTGATAGTCGTTTTCGGTCTCAAAAAGTACATTTTGAACCCTTAGAATTTCATGTGAGTCGCTATTTTGATGTGCTTTATAAAATTGCTGCATGGCATAACTCTTGCGGGATTTAATTTCCATTTCTGACTTATACAGGGAGTCTGGTACTTTCAGATACTTTTTATGAAGCAAACTTCTATGAGCATTTAATAAAAGAAATGCCTTGTTTTTCTCCATCGTGTTATAGGCAAATTCTAAATACTTTTGATCATATGTAAGTTGGTATAATTTATGGGTTATTAATAATGCTTGTTCATAAATAGCATTCACATTTCTAATCAGCTCTAGTTTTGAATTATCTGACTCATAATTATTACGTAAATTATCGATCCAGCGTAATGCTTGTCTTGATACATTAAAAGCCTTTTGTAAATCTTGTTGTCTTCCACTGGACTCAAATTGAGTTAAATGGACCTTACCAATATTAAATAATACCTCGTACAATACTGATACCATAAGCGTTATATTGGTATGTTTATGGTTGATCGTATGTACAGCAGTAAAATCAATTTTGAGCTTTAACAACGCCTTTGTAAAATAAAATTGAGCTGAATCAACTTGATTACTTTCATAATAAATTTTACCTAACTGATTAAGTGCCATTGCCAAGAAATGGCTTTCCTCCCCATAAATTTTATAGATTAATTCTTGAGCTTGGCGTGTATTTATTAAAGCATTATCAAGCTCTTTTTCTAAAAAATTAATCTCACCCGCGTTAAGTTTAGCCATAGCAAACTGAGGGTGTAAATGAGATATGTTATCCAAAAAATTCTTTCCATCAAATAGATCAATGATCTTTTGATTATAGTAACTGGCTAACTCAAATTCCTCTTTTAAGAACATGAGGCTCACCAAGCCACTATATGAATAAGACAGATCGAGATAATTGGAACTATAGTTCTCGGTCAATACAGATAATGCATTCTTAAACAAGGTCTCCGCTTTATCGAATTGATTAATATTTGTATATGCCACTCCCAAATTATTATAAATGTCCGCAGTAGTTGGGTTATTTTCACCATTATGAAGTTTTGAAATCTCAAGTGCCTGTTGGTAATAATGCAGCGCTAGCCCATAATCCCCAATGGCACCATATGAATTACCCATATTTACATAAACAAGCCCCAATCGTTGATGCAAGGGATGAAAATTGGCCAAATAAATGGCTCTTACCTCTTCAAAGTAATTGAGTGCTTGGTGCAAATTTCCTTTTTCTAAAAATAAAGCGCCAATATTTAATTTAACATCTGCCATTTCGGTATCCCACCCTGAATACTCCTTTTGCGTATATTTCAATGTTTGAATGTATGCTATTAAGGCACTATCAAACTCACTTTGGCGCCAATACAAACCACCTAATGTGTTATAGGCTCGAGCTAAATTTACATGGCTAGTTGATTGGTTTTGTTTGAATTGAATAATAGCATGTAATATCAATGATTTTGAGATTTCTAGGTCTCCCAGCCCCTGTTTAGCCATGGCTAAATTCAATAAATCGTTTCCAATTTCATCTTTAGAGTCTATATTCCATTTATTTTCAAGTACTTTTTGGTAATAATATGCAGCAGTATCATATTGCCCATTAGTATAATACAAATAAGCTTTTTGTTTAAAAAACAAGCGGTCATTTAGAGGTGATTTCGGAAGGTTTACTGATTTAATTTGAAAGGCTAAGTTTAGGTATTTTTTAGCCCATTCAAAATTTAAATTTTTACAATAATTATTAGATATTTTTAAATATTCATCAAATAATTCATTCCATTTTTTATTTTTCTTCAATTCTTGTGCATTAGTTTTAATAATTACTAAATCATTTTTATTTGAATTGATTGGAGGAGCTTGAGCCTTATTATTGTTTTCAATAACTGCGTCAACACTAAATACGAATGCACTGCACAAAAGAAAAAAAGTACAAAAAAATGAACCCATCACAACTTGCTTATTTCACTTGTCTAAGAAAATTATATCATTAAAATCTCGTCTAAATAACTGATTTACAGGCAAAATAGACTTAGGATGGATGGTCGAAAAATGTGCAATAAATCATCACACTTATACTAAGTTATGAATATTTTTTGGATTCCAATAAAAATATTCATATTCTTTCAATATTAGCAATTTATGAAACGATTGTGTCATCATCAATTGAATCATCAAACACAATATAAATACTTCTAAAAGTACAATTTTTAATTTTAATTGAACGTATTTTGCTAATTTAGTTCAAATTTAATAAAGTTACAAATAGGCACATGTTTGGGGAGCATGCGCCAGGATACTTCACTGAAATTTGCTAGTTTAAATTAATTACTCTTACTGATCTTCATACCATTGTGCCACAAACTCTGTCACAAAGCGCTCTCCACTAATTTTTAAAAATTGAGAACTATTTGGTAACATCTCCTCTACTTGCAGGCGAGCAGGCAATTTCAGCATGAGCTTTTCAAACAACTTGATGAACATGGGGCTCGCAAAGTTAATATATTGTGGTTTGTAATCATCTCGTCCAACTTTCTTTAATAACTCGTTATCCACTGCCTCACTGCCCCAGCGATCCAGGTGGATTACCACAAAACATTCATCAGGCATACCAAGCGCAAGTCGCCAAGAATTGATCTTTTTAAAATAGGCCCAATCTGAATCTAATGGATCACGAACTGGAATCAATACCTTCGGTATGGTCCAACGACGACGCTGCAGTATGATTAAATCTTCATATACTATGCGAGGTAAAAAATGTACACTTGGCTTGCTTGCTTCATTCGTCTCTTTTTCTTTGACTTCATCCTTCTTTTCGGTTTCTTTCGGTGTCATAACGCCTTGCACGACCGGTGATGTGGACAAATAATCCGCATAGGTAAATTTCTCTAATAATTGAAATAACTCCGAACGCCCCATATGCCCTTGAAACCCAAGGTCTATTACATGCATTTTGCGGCCAGTAGGTTCATGATGTAGTGTTAATTCATCATTTATAATACTAATGCTGTAGGTTGTCACTGCCAATTGCTGACTGGCCGGCAAATTATTGTGCCCGCCCGGCACCCAAACCTCATATGACAATAACGTTGGATGCAAATTGGCATTAAAATAGGACGCATCCGTATTTTCTACAAACAGCGTTTGATCAGGAATAATATTGGTGTTCCACGCTCTCAATGCAGCCGTGATTTCTGGAGATAAAATATGCAAAAACCGGCTCATCATCTTACCAAATCCTGAAAAAGAAGCATTTAGGACTGCTTTTAGCTGCCCATCCTCCTCAAAAAATTGTAAAAATGTGCCAAATGAGTTTGGCTTGAGATGGCTACCAAGCTTGAGCTTTTGATTCACCTTCTTCACATGGGATAATGCAACGGGCAATTCATCTTGGTCCAGTCTAATATCAAACTGAGACCCAAACTCGTTCATCCAATTATTTTGAGTTTCCTTTCTTGCCTCTAACGTCTCATTTTTGGCCTGTTGAGGTTTTTCTGGCGGCTTTATCTCACTTTCAGGAGATTCCTTTTTCTTTGCCAAATACTCTTGCTGTGCTTTTTTATAATCTTCCTCAGCCTTGGTTTCGGGTTTTTTAACATCCCGATAATAATCTTCATAAAAGGTAAGAAGGGGTACTCGCTGCTCTGCACCATATTTTTGTTTGAAATAATCCCGCATCTTAATCCGCGCCTCATCGTGACCACGGAAAACTTCCATTTCCTTTAATAGGCTTTGTAACCGCTGAAGAATGGGTTCCAGATCCTCCTGATTAACCTGAGCACTCATGTTACGCGTAGTATCTTCATAAAACATTTGCTCTGGCTTAAAGGTAAACACGGTTTGAGAAGTTCGCTTAAATACTTCTTTCTCTTCCTCCTCTGATTTTTTTTCTTCTTGAACTTTTGCCTCATCCTTGGCCTCCTCTGTAGGTTGCTCATCCTCTTCCTTTTTCTTGGGAATCATGCGTTCAGCTAACGTAACACGCTCCTCAGCAGGGAGTTCTGCTGCCTCATGCAGCTTAAAACAAAAGGACTCAAAAAGCTGGTAGGCCTCATTGAGTAACTCATGTCTTTTTGTATAGTTACCATCTGCATATTGGCTCGCCAAGTTACGAAGCTGCTTAAGGCATCCGATAAGTTCTTCTACAAAATTTACATTTTGATCAGCGAGAGGCTGAAGCACCTCTATAAGCTTAATATCCCAGTCAGGGTCTGTACCAGATACCCCCACATTAAACTCAAATAAGCCATAGTCAATCAGCTCCTTGATGTAATTTTCTAATTCTTCGGTCTCAGCGTCGATGTACTCTTGGGCAGTTTTGACCATATCTTTAAACCGCATACCCTCCGGGTTATTGGTGCACATTTCGCAGAAAAGATCCACTACAGGGTTTAGTGGAATTTGTTGGAAGGACTCTACATTATTAAAATTAATCAGGTATTGATAATATTCTGGTTTTTTGGATAATGTTGGGTTCAATCGCAGGTAAAACTGTTCAAATATGGGTTTATAATGAATGAGAAGGGTATTTAGATAACTATAAAGGTAATTATTTAACCTGATGTGCCCCTCTATCGCATTTTGCTCCTCATGTTTCATTTCATATGGCGATTCTAATTTAGCAGTAGCAGCTGAAGCCAAATTAGTAAAGGTGCTAAAAGGTGAGGTTTTCGTATAAATTCTCGTCAAATACTTAAGTAAACTTTGCTCTACTTGCGCCTCTTTCTTGCGAATACGATCAGGGCAACGCTCGATATAACCTGGTATACGGTTAAGTAAAACTTGGCTTGATAATACCAAACCATCTTTTAAAGAAGGTAGGTCAATCAAGTCCTTAAAGGCTGATCGGTTGGCAGCCAGCTCTTTATCAAAAATAGCTTCTCCAGCCTCAACAGCAGCTTTATGTGCTGCACGCTTTTGCAGGTAATCATCCAGCTTACTAGCAATGGCATCATCTAAGATCTCCTTAGCTTGTGTTAGCTGCTTATTTTTTACTTTACGGTCATTGAATATTTCCCGCCTTATATTTTGAATAACCTGCTGCTGCTTGCCATCTTCTAAACTCTGCATAAATGACAGCATGTCATCACAAAGCAAAACTTTTTGCTGTTGAAGCTTGGTATGCTCTTCATAAAGCTCCCGAACATGATTAACTGATTGATTGGAAAGCAGCTTAGAAAACTTCTCGAAACTATCACCACCTGTACGGACAAGCAAATACGGAAATACGTTCATAATCGGTTCGTTTTTTAGAAAGTTAAATTTACGAAATTTGAGTGAATAAAATCCGGTGAACAGAATGATTATTGAAGTATTTTTTTGCTAAAAATTACTTTTTGAGGCTTGGTGGGTTTATTTTTGAAAAATTTTGATTATTTTTCAATGTATTTTGCAAAATTTGTTGATTTTTTTAATAACTATATCTTTTTAAATATTTATGCACAAGGTTTTGTTTGACCATATCCTGGCGCAGGTTCCCCGAACCTGTGCCATAGAAATCAAAAATTTCAATTTATACTTTAACTAAAACCAATTTAAATTATAAATAAAAGTTTACTAACTTTTGTTTATATGAGCATCAAATAGGCACAGGTTCGGGGAACCTGCGCCAGGATAGCACATGTCTCTTAAAATCAATTATCTAATAATACACCATTAAAATAAAATTAGAAAAATCAAAAATCAACACAACATAAATATTAGAAAAATACAAATTTTAAAAATAAAAACTCAAGTAAAAAGAAAAAAAACAACCCAAGAATTTACTTTTAACTATACTTGATTAATATCAACAACTCAATACCAATATTTCTAACAACATCAAACCAAAATCTTCCCCCATGTAAGTATTCCCTCATAAATATTAGCCATAACACACCCAATTCACAATAAATTATGTAGATTCGCTCCCATAAATTACCATTTATGTGTGGAATAACCGGAATATTCGCATTCAACGAGATTGGGCGTATGCATATGATCCACCTGGCAAATGCTACGGCCAAATTAGAAAAAAGAGGCCCCGACAACCAGGGACTTTTTAATGATCATTATGTTGGGCTTGGCCATAGGCGTTTATCGATTATTGACACTAGTTCCCTTGCTAATCAGCCCATGCAAGATAGCAGCAGCCGGTATACCCTAGTATTTAATGGTGAAATCTATAATTACAAGGTGCTCAAACAGCAATTACTTGAAAAAGAGGTAACGTTTCAGTCAGAATCGGACTCAGAAGTACTCTTACAACTTTATATTCATTTTAAAGAGCAATGCCTGGACATGCTGAATGGTTTTTTCGCCTTTGCTATTTATGATGAGCAGGAGCAATCTTTATTTGTGGCTAGAGATCGGTATGGTATCAAACCCATGCTGTATTATTTGGATGAAGATAAGTTCATCTTTGCCTCTGAGATGAAGGCCTTATTAGCTTATAATACGCCAAAAGAAATAAATTATAGCGCGCTTTACACCTACCTTCAGCTGAATTATATCCCAGCACCTATTTCTATCCTAAAGAATGTGAATAAGTTAATGCCTGGGCAATATGCACTGATTAAAGATAAATCGCTCAGCATATATACTTACTATAATTTAAAAACACACCATAGCGAACTACCCCTTAATGAGTATATTCAGCAACAAAATCAAGTACGGACTTTGCTCGAGCAAGCTGTGCAGAGAAGGCTCGTAGCGGATGTGCCTTTAGGTACCTTTTTGAGCGGTGGTATTGACTCCAGTATCGTATCAGGCTTAGCCAGTAAGCATGTGCGTGACCTTCATACCTTCTCGATCGGGTATCAGGATGAGAAATTCTTTGATGAGACACACTATGCTAATATTGCTGCCAAGCACTTTGGCACCAAACATACGGTATTTTCATTGTCCAACAAGGACCTGTACCATGCTCTGTTTGATATTTTAGAGTATATTGATGAGCCATTTGCCGACTCCTCAGCGATTCCGGTGTATATTTTAAGCCAACTTACCAAAAAACAAGTCACGGTGGCCTTATCTGGTGATGGCGCCGACGAATTATTTGCCGGATACAACAAGCACCAGGCCTTTTGGCATGCCTTACATCCAGATTGGAAAGCAACATTAATTAAGCAATTTTTACCTCTTTGGAAGGCACTCCCACAGTCTCGAAATTCTGCTATAGGAAATAAAATACGGCAACTACAGCGCTTTGCAGAAGGCATGAGACAAAGTACGCCGGAGCGATATTGGAGGTGGGCCTCTTTTGCTCAAGGACCGGATGCCAAGCAACTCCTAACCGCATCAGCGCAATCTCAAGTGGATCTGCAAGCTTTTGAAGAACTTAAAAATCAATACCTAAGTACCTTGCAAGCAGCTAACCCCACGATTAATGATCATTTGCTGGCTGATCAAATGCTAGTTTTACCCAACGATATGCTTACCAAAGTTGATTTGATGTCCATGGCTAATGCCTTAGAGGTCCGCGTACCTTTTTTAGACCATGCGTTTGTGGATTACATCAACCAACTTCCATCTCATGCTAAGGTTAATCAATCCATGAAAAAGCGAATGCTGCAAGATGCCTTCAGGGATTTTCTGCCAACGGAGCTTTATAATAGACCTAAACATGGCTTTGAGGTGCCTTTATTGAAGTGGCTGCGCACGGATCTAAGCAATCTGATCAAAAATGAGTGGTTAAACAGGGATTTTATCAAAGAACAGGGCATTTTTGATGTGCAACTGGTAGATCAATTATTACACCAATTACACTCGAATAATCCCGGCGATAGCCATGCAAGAGTCTGGGGGTTAATCGTTTTTCAATCTTGGTGGAAAAGGTACTTTTGATTGTATTAATACTTTTTTTGTTCTAGATTAGCATAATTTTTCAAAATTTTGTTTGAAAACTAACTACCAATATTACAAAATATCATGAAACTAAATATCCCTTTACTCAAAGAATTATGTGAAATACCCGGCGCACCTGGGTTTGAAAATCTGATTCGTCAGCGTGTTTGCGCATTAATTGATCCGTTGGTAGACCATTACAAAGTAGATGCCATGGGTAATGTAATTGGTTTTAAAAAAGGACAACGAAACCCCGACAATAAAAAGCTGATGCTCTCCGCTCATATGGACGAAATTGGTTTCATTGTAAGCTATATAGAAGACAATGGTTTTTTACGATTCCAAACTTTAGGTGGGTTTGACCCTAAAACCCTGACAGCTCAGCGTGTAAAAATACATGGCACTAAGGATATTATCGGTGTGATGGGCTGCAAGCCCATCCATGTCATGACCCCAGAAGAGAAAAAACAACTCCCAAAAACTACAGATTATTTTGTAGATACGGGATACACGAAGGAAGAACTAGAAAAAATTGTAAAAATAGGTGATCCGATAACGCGGGAGCGGCAGTTAATCGAAATGGGGCACTGTGTTAATTGTAAATCTATTGACAACCGCGTGTCTGTTTTTATATTAATTGAGGCCCTTAAATTATTGCAGGATTGCCCTTACGATATTTATCCCGTATTTAGCGTACAAGAAGAGGTCGGAATACGTGGCGCCAATGTAGCGAGCCATCATATTAATCCGGACTTCAGTATTTGTATCGATACGACGATTGCTTATGACCTACCCAATGCACAGCCACATGAGCAAGTAACGGCGCTTGGCAAAGGTGTAGCCATCAAAATATTAGATGCTATGACCATTTGTGACCAACGCATGGTGGCCTTTCTGAAGCAGCAAGCTGATAAACATAAGCTTAAATGGCAACCGGAAATATTGGTAGCAGGTGGCACCGATACGGCAGGCATGCAGCGTATGGGCAAGGACGGCTCCATCGCAGGAGCCATTTCGATACCAACGCGGCACTTGCACCAAGTAATCGAGATGGCCCATAAAGAAGATATAGAGCACTCCATTCTGCTCCTTCAACATGCCATCGAGCACATCGATCAGCATAATTGGTAACGAAATGAACTTAGAACAGGCTCTAAGAGCCTGTTCTAAATTGTATTTTTTAAAGAAAATTTATTGAAAAAGTGCAATTAATTTGATCTAAAGCGCTTAAAATAGAATAAAAAGAAGATTTGGTTCTTGGGAAAGTGATATCATTGAGTGATTAATCTTTCAACATATTAATCACAAATGCGATTACCTTAATCATTCACATTTTCGAGTAGCTCTTGTGGTTCTTTGTTAGAAAGGTTTTCTTTCTTTGCTTTATCGTAGATGGTTAACAGATATACTGTATTATAGTTATGACAATATTAGTAATTACCCCCTAGCACCACCACTTTTTCCTTTACCTTTTGAAGCGATGGCAAGCCTTATTTTGTAACAATTATTGCCTAGCGTATACCCCAGGATTCTCTTTTAAACTACCAATAAGCTTAATATACTCATTTTTTAAGGAAGGATATTTTTTTACAAGTTTCTTTAAATTCTTCTTAAAATTGGGAGTCGTCTTAACACTATAACTCATCAATAATGTCTTCAGCGTTAACAGCTTGTAATTTGCCTTCTTTGATCAATCTTAACTCGTCTACTGAATCTTTTATATCTTGAATTAAATTTGCTTTTGCTGAAGTTATAGGTGTTGCCTTCTTAACAAAAGAAAAATTTTTGAGGACTTCCATAAAGAAGGCTGCTTTATTGTCACTTATTTCTAATAGTAGTTTCATTATTAAATATTATATCAAGTTAACCAGCTTAACACTTTAAGTTAAAAGTAAAAACTTCTCTTTAATTAAACAATTTGATTTAAAATTAAGTTCCAACACAAAAACAACCTACTAGAAAAAAGAACCTTAAGGCTCAACTTCTAAGCGCTTATTTAAATAAAATAATTTGCACTTTACAAAGAAAAAATAACAAAAAAGTACAATAAAAATTCTCAAATGCGTTTAAAATTGCACAAAACTAAGATTTAATTCTTAGAAAAATGATAAGTTAATTTATTAATAATTGAATTTCACAAAACTAGGTATGAAGCTCTACACTAATCAATAGCCTTATTTTCTATATAATTTTAGATGAAACGTGTCCGTGGTAATTTCAGCCATGTACAACCCACTATCAAAAGCCCTGAGGTCAATTTGTGGATTAATTGGGGAAATGGTTGAATGCATGACTATACCTTGTTGATTATAAACTAGAAGTTTTACTAAACTTAAAACAATAAAATGTGAAAACTATATGTATAATAACGGATATTCATGCAATTTTAAGTATTTTGCCTATTTCATTCAAAATGACTTTGGATGGGTACATTCATTTGCGAAAGCATAAACGCTAATCGATCTGCAAGCTCATGTTGGAAACTATTGGCATTACTACCTATTTTATGACCTCCTGTATAATCAACTCGTAATAATATAGGTAAATTGCTAGAACTAGTATATTGAAGCATGGCAGCAAACTTACCAGGCTCATAAGCTGGTACACGCGTATCATTATACCCACAAGTAATAATAGCTGCAGGGTATGACACACCTTTTTTCAAATTATGATAGACATCCATTGCTAAAAGGTATCTAAATTTATTAGCATCTTGTACCGTGCCAAACTCAGCTGTATTTGATGGCCCTGAAGCCCTTTGTTCAGACCGCACACGGTTAGAGGACCCTACTCTAGAGATAATTACAGAAAATAGATCAGGACGTTCTACCATCGCCATCCCTACCATAATTCCACCGGCACTTGTACCTTGTCCAGCTAATTTTGACGGATTAGTATATCCTTGTTTCACAAGCTCCTCTGCACAAGCAATGAAGTCCAGCCAAGTGTTTTTCTTTGTAGCTAACTTTCCAGCATCATGCCATCGCTTTCCATGATAACCGCCACCCCTAACATGAGCATGTGCTAATACGCCGCCTTGCTCATACCAAGCTAAATCTTTTGTATTAAAAATAGGTTGTGAAATACTACCATAAGCGCCATAACCAATGAGCCAAGTTGGCCTTTTACCATCTAGTGCTAATCCCTTTTTATGAATTACTGTAATAGGAATCCTCACCCCATCGTGAGACTCAGCCATAATTGTTTTTAAGACGATAGCAGGTAAATTGCTTGGTTGATAGCGCATGCCTAATGGTTCAAATGTTTTATTAATCAAATCTAATTTATAATAAGCAGAAGGGTTTATTGGTGAACGGCAATCTACAAATAGGCTACTTTGATTTTTTGTTGGGCAAATTTTATAAATATAAGCTAATGGACCCTCTAATTCTGGCACCCAAAAAGCACCTTCGTGGGCAAGATTCTGAATAAGTAACTTACTTTTCCCTTTTTCGCGGGCCAGCACAATCAAGCGATTCTGTTGCACGGTGATGGCCATCAATTGTTGATCCTCCTTCGCCTCCACCAATACCTTGGCCTCATCAATGCTTTGTTGCCCTAGCTTGAATGTTACTACTTGATTCGTTGCTTTATTCAACAAATAAATTTGATCATTAAATAGGCCAAAATTCTGAATCGAATGAAATTGATCACAAATAATGTTCCAATTTGCTTTGTTATTGTTAAGGAGTTCTGCACGCTTGGTGTAAAATAAGGTTAAATCGCGAGAAACACCATGTATTAAATAACCAATAGCAAATTCAGAATTAAATTCTAAGTTTACCAAGCAATGATCAATATCGGTAATGGGCAATTCAGGATATCTTTTGCTCGAAAATAATACTGGATCATCCCCAAAATTTGCACCAAGCCGGTGCCATTTTGACTCACGCCAAAGAAATTTTTGGTTCGCATCTTTATGGAATAAATGCGGATAAAATGTATAACTAAAACCTGATTCGTCTGGCATCCAGTTGATTCTAGCAAACCGAACATCATCTAATTGATTGATAACTTGCTGATTTGCGACCTCATAAATCAAGAGTTTTCCAAACTCTTTACCATTCTGTGAAACACCAATACCAACATAGGCACCATTTGGCGAAGGAGTAAAATAATCAATGGATAAATTTACAGTATCTAAATTAGGATCAAATAAAATTTGCGGTGGGCCAGACTTACCTTTTTGAAATAGTAGAGCATAATGATTTTCACCCTGATTTCGCTTCAAGTAAAAAAAGTAATCATTCACCACCGTGAGCTCTCGAATAGTATAGGGCATACTATGATCTAGTTCTATTATCCGATTTAATAATGCGGTACGACCTGGAATCTGATCAAGATAGGCTCTTGTGTAATCATTTTGAGCCCTAAACCACTGCTGAACTTGCTTATTGTCAAGATTTTCTAGGTATTGATAAGGATCTTCAATGGATACGCCATGGTAAGTATCTACTACTATATTACGAGGTGTTGGCGGTACTGCATTACTTTGCTCCTTATGCTCACATTGAATCAATATAAAAGCAATGGCTACCAAAAATTTAATGAACATCTTCTCCATAGGACGCAATTTCGGTAGTTATATAAAAAAAAGAAAGTAAATTTTAAATTTACAGGAAATATAATTATTAATTACACAAATAATTAATCAAATCTTATTAAAAAAATTGCTTAAGAGTTTTTATTATTTTATAAATAATTGATAATGAATATTCTATATTTTAAAACGAAATTTTTTTAAAATCAAATTATATGTAATTATTTATTAGAACTAATATTACTTACACCTATTACTCAACAATATAGTGTTCCATCTCCCAAGCCAAGAACTGATCTATATCCTTACGGACGCTACTAACAACATAAGCTATCACGGAGAGGTCATCAAGCAGACCACTAATGGGAATAAAATCAGGCATGGCATCGGTAGGTATGACAAAATAGGTAAGGGCACCTATAATTAACCCCATACTCTTCCAAGGCATATTAGTGTATTCCTTTTTTTTATAGGCCAAAAGCATACGGTATAGGGTACTGACCTCATCTTTGAGCTGAATAAGCCGATCTTGTGTTAGATTCAAACTCGCGATCTTCTTCCCTACTCTTTGAAGCAGTATTACCTGACGCATCGATAATTTTTTGTATGGTCGCATTATCTGTATAACAAATTTAGATTACAAAAAGTTCCCTTTCAAACTACGCTGGCTCGCTTTCCTAATTCAATAGCCTGTAAATCAGATATTTTAGTTCTTTCAATTTTTAATTTTAGTATGGTTCGCACTTTATGAAACCCATGCCGACCAGCTGCCCCTGGGTTTAAAACCAACATATTGCGCGGCTTATCAGAAACTACTTTAAGAATGTGCGAATGACCTCCAACCAATATATCTACCTGATGTTCAGCTAATCTTTGCCGCACCTTTTGAGTATAGCTGGGTGGCTTACCTATAATATGTGTGAGTAATACATTTTGTCCTTCTACTTGAAAGTATTGAAATTCAGGGTACTCGGCTCTAATGGATTGCCCATCGATATTACCATGTACAGCGACAAGTGGTTTTAAATCCATTAATTGGCCACAGACATCCAATGCTCCAATATCACCTGCATGCCAAATTTGATCACAATCTGCTAAATGATGAAGTATTCGATCATCCATATACCCATGGGTGTCTGATAAGATGCCAATGCGCACTAGAAGTGATTTTTCTTTTCTTTTACCAAATCGTAAAGAAGCTCTCGAGCACGATATAATTGCGCTTTTATGGTACCTAACGGTGCATCTAACTCCTCGGCAATTTCTTGGTAGGACCGCTCCTTAAAGTATCTTAATTTAACGAGTCGTTGGTACCTTGGGGGCAATTTTGTGACAAACATACGAATGAGGTCGGCCTTTTGCTCTTTAATAGCTAATTCATGTGGATCAAGTTCATCTCCTTCCACCTCAAGTTGAATGGGCTCTCCCTCTTTATTTGAACCTTGCAAACTTAACATTTCGATCCTACGCTTACGCAAAAAATCAATTGTATTATTGGTAGCAATTCGAAATAGCCAGGTACTAAAGGTGAAATTCTTCCTAAATTTATGTAAATTTCGAAATGCTTTTGCAAACGACTCTATTGTAAGATCCTCTGCATCATCCACATTCCTAACCATCTTCAAGATCATATGATATACAGGCTTTCGGTACTGATCCATTAAGGTAGCATATGCTTGCTGATTATTCTCTAATAATGCCTTATCAATGAGTGCAAAATCGCTTAATGCACGCTTTGAAAATCTACTCTTATCTAATTCCATGAACCTCGCTTCTTAATAATTGCAGGTATTGCGACCCCCAAAATAAAAATGCCATACAGGAAATCGAAAAATAATACTGACCAGAAAGCAACGCGATCACCCAATCGGTAAGTACTATAACCATAGAGCACATAAAGTAATACCCAACGTAGTCCCAAACTTACACAAAATAAATAAAAGACGAATCCAAATGGTGATGATTCAAGTATTGCTGGCATACTACAGTCACAAACAACAGATTTAGTTATTATCGCCATAAATCCAAGCCAAATAATTGCAGCCCAATGAATAACTAATGTAAAATGATATAAGCCAAGCCAAAATTTAACTCCAAATTTATAATGTTTTCCCACAGCAAAGTGCCTATCTTTTTGCCTGAAATAATCCTTCAACCTAGTGTTAGGGTAACTCCAAACCAAAGCCTCCTTTCCTATGACTATGTTCATATTATTTTTGTTTGCATGTTGCTGCACAAATAAATCATCATCCCCCCCAAGCACCTTTTGGTATGGGAAAAATCCTTTATTATCTAAAAATAAAGATTTGCAATACGATAAGTTTCTTCCCACCCCCATATAAGGGTTCCCTAATTTAGCCCATGCCATATACTGAATCGCTGTCCAGAGTGTTTCTAAGCGAATAAATAAATTTAATAGGCCCGCTTTTTGCTGATATTGCGAGTATCCAAGTACAAATTGCTCACCCTCTGTATAACCAGCCATCATTTTTGAAAGCCATTGATTAGATGCAGGTATACAATCAGCATCAGTAAAGATTAAATGCTCATGTGAGGCGGCTTTTACGCCAAGTGTGATAGCGTATTTCTTGGCATTTATATGATCTGGCGTCTGATCAATATATAGTACACGTAATTTTGCCTCTTTTTTTTCTAATTCGTACAGGTACTCGTAAGTACCATCGTCAGAACGATCATTAACAATGATGACCTCAAAATCTTGGTAAGTTTGTTGCAATAATGCCGGAATAAGAGCCTGTAAATGATCTAATGCATTCCAAGCACAAACAATAACGGAAACAGGTGTATTCTTTAGCTCATTACGCTTGCCTTTTTTAAGCCAAGCAAATAAGTACACAATTAGATAAATACATTGTATAACGGTACAAGTGATAAAACAATAAACCAAAAGAGTAATACTACCCACCAATGACTAAAACCCTCCAATTAATAAACAAATTTGCGATTATTTTTTTACCAAAAAATCGCCTTCACCCATTTTATAATTATCAGTATAAACCTCTATCTTATAGTTACCAGGAGCATACTCGCTACCCTTATCATACATAAAAGTAAGTAGCTGCTTTGAATTATCAAATAAGATTTCTTGATGAGCCGTATAAAACTCCTCACGCCCCTCATATATGAACGTACCTGATCCGTTAGCCACATCAAATAATACATTATTATCCGGGCCAACAACTCTTATCATAATCTCCTTACCTTCGATGGGAGCTATCTTATTTTCAGCAATATTGAACTGTACCTTAAGTTGATCAATATGTTTTGTCCGAATATTTTCTGCACGTTCTTTACCTTTTTCGTTTACAGCCGAGATTTTTAAGTTTTGAACTTTTAAACGTGAGGCTAACTCAACTTTTTCTGCAAGTTCACTTTTTGTCTCTTGTAACAAATTAATAGAGTCATTCAACTCATTTTTATCAGTCTTTAAGTTTGTAATCTCATTATACTGCTCCTCAGTTAGGACCTCGTACTTAGCAATTTCTTGATCTTTTTGTTTCAAAAGCTGTTCATATCCCTCTAACTTTTGGCGTATTTGTCGTAGTTTACTTTCAGTAAGACTCTTAGATTTAGAGAGTTGTGACATTTGCTCTTCCAGTTCAGCTTTCACTTGAACTAGCTCATCAACATTACCGTTTAACCGTTCGATTTCTTCTATTTTTTGATCAAGCTCTTTGCCCATATCAGTGAGCTTGGTATAAGTTTCATCCAATTCTTTTTTGGTAACTTCATTCTCATGTGCTAATTTCTTTTTCTCCTCATAATCCATGTACATTTTAACACCATTAACGATAATTAATAGCGCAACAAATGCAATAATTAGAATCTTACGATTATTTCGTCGTCGATTTGAAGTATCCAGCTGATTTTCCTGATTCTCTTCCATAACCTCATTTTTATGTTTAAGAACAATAGTGTGGTAAAATTAAAGCTTTATTCTAAATATACCATAATTTTAGGCATAAATTCAATAAAATTTACATGCTTTGAGAGATTTGTAGACGTTGGAATTTTGTTAATGGCATTTTAAACTTACCTTGTGACCTTAACTAATCGCATAGAAGCCTTCATGTTTCATACAGATAAATTAAATTTACGTATCTTTATCCATCAATTTAAGTCAAACTTTATTATGCAGATTCGATTAAATCATGTGGTAGCAATTTTAGCAGTTATAGTAGCTGTTGCATGTGATTCAAAAACAAAAACTAAAGATGAGCATTCAGCCCAATCACCAACCGATGAAAATCAAACAATAAAAAGGCCAGAAAAGGAAATTAAGGGCATATGCATGTGGGATAAACTTGCTGTGCGAGAAACTGGAACCACAAAAGGTAAATGGGTAACCTCAATTAACTTAGGAGAGCAATTCGAGTTCCTTAATCAGACTCATACTGATGAAACCACTGGCAAGAAAAGGGTATTTGTGAAAATACGATTACTGGATGGCATTGAAGGATGGGTTAGGGAAGATTTAGTGGCCATAAATGCAAAAATTGGTGCCCTCAAAAATGACACACCAATTTACAAAAGACCAGACTTATTAGCTCAATCGGATAAACTTTTTTATAAAATGGATGTAGTGGCTGTTTTTGAGCAAAAAGAGGGCTGGATAAGGGTAAAAGGTATTCGTAAAGATGATACCTGGTATACCAGCGGCTGGATTAAAAAAAATCAAATTACAGATAAAGAAATAGATGTGGCAACCGCTATTCTAACCAACCAAGCCCTAAAATTGGAAAAACAGGATAAAATACGAAACGCATTAAATAGTATTAGGAAAAATTCCAGCCTTAATGGCGCCTATTTTATGAATGAGGTACATGTGCTATTTGATAAATTAAGTGTTGATGATGAGCCTGTTGAAGAGTTAGAAACCAAGCAAGACCCTTATGGGGAGGAGCTTTCTGAAGATATTTATTAGTGCTAAAAATTGAAAAGGCCAATGGATCCATTGGCCTAGATGAGATGTTGCGTGGTTGGTTAGTTAATAATTAATTTGGCACTGGAGTTTTTCACTTTGAGGATATAATTTCCTGCCTTAAGTTCCTGAATTTGAGTTAAAGGCACTTGATATTGATTTTGAGTTAAATCGGGTTTAATTTTTTGTTGTAAAACAGATTCTCCTGTTGGAGCAATAAGGACTACATCAAATTCTTCCTTGGGAATCTCTGTAAATTGAATAGTTATTACTTCACCTTGCAATGGGTTAGGATACATCTTAAATATATTAGTACTAAATTCTCCCATTGATTGAGTTTGATAAAGAGAAGATATATCTTTAATGATGGCATGATCATAAGCCAATTTTAAAATCTCTTCCATGGGTTGATCAAAGGATAGACAAGGTGTATTACTACTCCGTTTAGCTACAGGTATATTACAACCGATTGTACTTAAAACAACTTGTAAACCATTGTTAAAATCCATAATATAGATATCTTCTGCTCCAGTGGTCACATTAAAATAATAACGGCCATGCTTCCCCTCCACGTAATTAATGAACGAAATTTGTTCTTGAGTCCAGCTTTGATAGAACGACTCATACCGCTGAACCAAACTTTCATGCGGTTCACCTACAATTTGCTGACCAAAATAAGTAATCATATATTGGTATTGAGCTCCATTAAGGTTAAGGTGATCTTTCAAATAAGTATTAAAGAGCTCACCATCAAATTCCATATCACCTGCTAATTCATAAAACTGTGCGGTGTTTAGTTCAGTATGTTGTTGGGCCCCATTTTTACTACTTGCTTTCGCTATTTTTTGGATCAGCACGATAAAAAGCAATAAAATGGTGAATAGCTTCATGTATTTCATAGTATTGAATTAATTACAATACAAATGTAGCAAAAAAAATTTAATTTACAAAATATATTACATAAATTATATTTATTTTAATATTATTGCCATTTTAATTTTGATTTTCATGTATATATTAAATAAAACGCCAGTTAATTTGTTATATTTATTAGAATAGTTTAACTTACTTCTTTTGGAAATAATGGCGCAGCATCAATGCAAGAATCAATAAGGGAATCACAAGTAGTAAAAAATACCAGTAATTTATACCTTGTTTTGCCAATGGTTTACTATTACCTAATAATATAAATGAAGACCAAAATGCAGGATGTGCTTTTATGCCACTAGCAGTCTCTAAATAATTAAGTTTAGCCTGCCTTATGGCATTTGCCTTGTTCATGCCACTACTAATATTTTGATAAAACTTCTCCATAAGTACCTGTGTTGCATCATCTTGAATTTGCCATAGTGAAACTACCAACGAAGGTACTCCTGCGTACAAAAATGCACGCGCCAAAGAAGCAACACCATTTCCTTGTTCAAATTTTCCGTAACCAGTTTGGCATGCGGACAAAACTACTAAGTCAGCACTTAACTCAAGTTGAGCAATTTCGTAGGCTTGCAAGAAATTATTCTCTATTGAATCACCATTTTCTGAGAACACCAGTCCAGAAAGCATCGGGTTCTGAGCATTTAGCTCACCATGCATGGCCAAATGTATCTTACTAAATTGACTTGCCACTGACTTAAAAGATCGCTCATTTGCTAGAGTATCAAACCAAGCCAATCCATTTAACTTAGATGACAAATACTCCACCTCTTTCCTGGCTGCTGGTAACTCAGATAGTGCATTACGCATTCGCTGATAAATTGGCAATCTATTTATTAAAATGGAATCATCGAGTGTATGCTTATAATTAGCTGCAATAGCCAATAGTTTTCCATTGTTCTTTTTGGGCTTTGCCGCCAAGCTCATAAGCCAAATCCTTGTTGAATAGTGATAGCTAAGTGTATAATCTTTGATTAAATAGGGTAATTGAGCATACCCTAAGCTCAAATTTGGTTCTTTTGTTAAGAATACTTCAAATGGTATATGCCCCAATTGCTTATCTGGAATAATAATTAAGTGACTAATATTTGTCAATTCTTGCTGCACAGGTCGGATAAGTTTATCATAAAACCAATGAGCTGTATGGGCATACTGCTTATCAGATGCCTTTTTATGGGCCAAAATGGATTGATAGTTTCCAAGTACTTCTCTTAGTTTATAAATTTGATTAATAAGCGTATCTTGCCTTAAAGCTATTTTTTCTACTTTAACGCTATCTTTTGTTATTAACAAAAGATATGATGCGTTATTTCCGACTAAATATTCCAAAATTGCTTCACTTTTTTTCAAATTTTCTTGTATCTGATGTAAACTAATATGGTTCTATGTTAAATACAGTGGGTAATTAAATTTAAGTTTACCAGCAATAAAATAAATCATATTAATAAAATTGTCTATATTTCTATATCCTCGAGCTCTCTTTTTGGCCAATTGGATTTTAGA
>JAUIFR010000290.1 GCA_030430325.1 Bacteroidia bacterium
CCTCATAATTGGGTGTGTTTTGGTAGCTATATTTGATTTTTAACTTACTTAAATATAATACTTTACACCCAATTTTCCTCCCTCTTTATGAATTTTTCGGGTTAAATCTTATAAAGAGCTAAATGAAAAATTCGGTATTAAATAAGTAGAGGAGTTGTAACAAAATTTATTAGTATGCTATAAAGAGTAAAAGTGGTACAAATTCATTGAATTTGTACCTTTATAGTTTAATGCTTCAAACTTCTAGCTATGTTTATTCGTGAATTATGATCGGCTTTTATGACCATCGTTAACATGCCACCTACTACACTCATTAATTCTTTTTTTTCTACTTTTTTCATCATCGTTTAATTTTTGGTTATGACTTACTCTATATTTATTAATAGTATTCCACAAACTAAATGTATATAAAATTCAATATGTTAATATCTAAAATAGTAAGCCAATTATTTATAATAATATTCATCAAATTTTGCAGAATTCATTTAATTTGGATATTTTTGAAATTTCAGAATTTTTAAAAATATTTATTATTACATTAAAAAACTTCAAACTATCTTTGATATTTATTGCGTTTTAATTTGAAAACTACAATTTTTAAATAGTTATTATATGCTACTTTTCATTATAAATGTAAACACATGAGATAAAAATAATCTGTTATTTGATTGAATATTAATAGTTTTGAATTTATCTATTATATTCATTGTTTATGTTGTTTTATAAGATGATTTAATATTTAATGACTAAACAATTGATTTACTTTGACTTTAACTACTTATGAAAAATATATTTAAATATGGTTTCTTATATTTGCTAGTTTTATGCACTTTTAGTGTTGTTGCTACTGAAATTTCTCTTTTCAATGGGCCCACAGGAGGAAAACTAATTGATGATTCAGAATTATACTTAAGATGGAACACAGCTGAAGCTTTAAATGGACAAGACGTTTATTTCGCAATAAAGTTTTATCAGTATGATACGGCAATCTACGATTCGGCTGCTGATTTTTTTGAAAATCTTTCACAAGACCCAATGCATGTAGAAACAACTGAGGTTTTCAATTTAGCCTCTCATAAGACATACTTTGCTGCTGTTGCATCGGCGTATTTTATTGTGACTTATCCGGATTTGCATTTTGCTTGGAAAATAGAAGCTTATAAAGCTGAATCAGAAGAATTGATAGCTGAAAGTAGCCCTTTTTATTTTCAAGGAAGGGCCATTATTCCTCAAATTTTTGTAGAGGATAATGAGCTTTATGTGCTATATACGAATAATACGGACCTCGATAATCTTTCTGGGGTAGCATATATTGAAGATGTTTTGTATGAGTTCTCAAATTTTAAAATCGATACGAGTACATATAACCCAACATTAATTGAAGGAGAGGCTTTGAGTATGCTTGAAACACCTGTGGCACTCCACTTTGATAACCAAAAAGAAAAACAAGGGGAATTTACCTTTTATCATTATGGATACAAATTGAGCCCATCAGGCAATCAGGCGCTAGGAACGGGCAAGTGGGTATTACCTGACCCTTTTTCAAATAATGGTGTACCCTATGTGCTAGAAACAGATACCGTTGAAGTAGACACTGAGTATGGGGGTGCAGGGGTTGAAGGAAGCATCCTTTTTTACCAAGATTCGTTAAAAACGAGCATTGAAGATTATGTAATACATCTGGATTCGACAAGTGTTGAGATCTTTACGAATGGTGATTTTTTTACACCAAGATTTAGAGGATCTTTAGAAGTCCCTTTTGGCATTTCCTCAAATACCGAATCTACTCTGAAGTTTCCCATACAGGATATGTGGGGAGTTTCAGAGTTTAGTAGTCATGAGCTTCAATATTATGAGACAATTTTTGCAATTAATATCTTTGATAATAACCAAATCCCTTCTTTTACATTATTTAACTCATCTACCATACGATTGTATGTAACGGGGTACGTAATTGATTTTTCAGACGAAGAAAGTCCTAGGGAAAAAGCCTCAGACCCTGCCTGGAAAGGCGTTTATTTTACAGGAATAAGTTTCATTTTCCCTCAAGACATTAATAGTAATGAGCTTACACTAAATAATGACTATCTTATTAATCATGAGTATCATATGGAGAGTGATTTTTTAGGGTGGATTGACACGGCTGGGTTTCATTTTAAGCATGATGAAGAAGAAATGAATTTTGAAGGTAAAATACATCCTGAGCAAGAAGCAAAAGTTAATAATTTCTCTGTTCACTATCAAGCAAATCAATTACAAAGCCCAGCGTCATTATCTGGAACGGTAAAAATAGATGGGGTATGTTCATACAATGATCGAGTCAATTTTAGCCTACCCATAATACAAAGCGCTACAGGGCCAATGGAATATAACATGGAAGATCAAATTGGTCCCCCATGTATTGTCTATGAATTTGTTGATTCCCTAGCGGGTATATTTAAAGTTGTCTGGGAGGATGTACCCTTAGCCATTGGATATGAACTAGCCTTATCAGCAGATTACTTTAATACATTTTTGCCAAATTATGATTCAGTATTTACCGAAGGGACTGGGTTTACATTTACAAATATTCCATTAAATGAAACGAAGTATTACCAATACCGTCTACGCATAAAATTTCCGTTTGGGTATTCTGAATATCGCATAGGGTATTTAAGAACAAGGAACTTAGTGAATAGCATAGTATTGGAAGATTTAGAGCCTCAAATAAACTTGTTTCCAAATCCCGTAAATAGGGATATGCTTAAAATTTCTATAGTAGATCCTAGCCTGGAAATAAAACACATCAAAATAATTGCATCAAACGGGCTTATCCTTTATAATAAAAAAGTAGAACAATTTCAGCATGAAATAAAAGTACCATTTCTACCAAATTGGCAAGGAGTTCTTATGATTGAGGTGGTGACGAATAAAGGGGTAATTAGGGATAGATTGGTGAGGATGTAAATAGGTATTTTGCAAAATTTATTGAATTTTGAACATATTTTGCAGAATTTATTTAATTGTTATAAGTTATAGTTGGTCTAGTACTTTCATTTATTTCGAACAAGGCACAGGTTCTGGGAACCTGCGCCAATATTTAAATTACCTCTGATTACTATGCTATTCGTTAATTAAAATATTTACTATAATAAATCTGCGTATTTATTTGGTCTCCACGCTGCCCCTCAATGTATAATGGATAGCTGAGTTGATCATGTTTTTCAAATTTAGCAGCATAAGGCTGGAGTTGGCCCAAGGAAAAGTCAGGGTCGAGTAAACCAAATACACTTAAATCTGGCAGTTGAAAGTCAACCGTTGCTGAAGAGGGGCCAGTAACCTCCCAATGTATATTATATTCCTCACCTTCATTTTTCGTATATTCAAAGTAAAATGTATTGAATGTATAATCGTCGCTATTGGTTGGTGCCGTAAAGTGGCCATTTGCAAAGGTTACAGGTTGTAGATCTAAGTCTAGTTGATGAAATGAGGTAGGCGTAAAATGAGTGATTTGCTCCTGCACCATATCGCCAAATACACCCGATTTAACCCGAAAAATTCATAAAGAGGGAGGAAAATTGGGTGTAAAGTATTATATTTAAGTAAGTTAAAAATCAAATATAGCTACCAAAACACACCCAATTATGAGGACTAAAGATACGTTATTTT
>JAUIFR010000037.1 GCA_030430325.1 Bacteroidia bacterium
ACAAAGAAATTAAGTAATCATGGCTAAGAAAGTAGTAGCAACATTACAAAAAGGTGGTAAAAACTATTCAAAAGTTATTAGAACTGTAAAATCACCAAAAACTGGAGCTTACGTTTTCAAAGAAGAAATCGTATTGAACGACCAAGTGAAAGAAACTTTAGCTAAAAAATAAGCTAAACCACATACATTATTATACAAAAGTCCCTTTGGGACTTTTTGTGTTTAATTAGAATTTATAATTTACGCTTACTTATGGCGCTTTTCGGTCTATTCTCTAAAGAAAAAAAAGAAACTCTTGATAAAGGGTTAGAAAAAACTAATCAAAGTTTCTTTTCCAAGCTTGGTAAAGCTATTGTCGGCAAATCTAAAGTTGATGCCGATGTATTAGACGAGCTTGAGGAAGTTCTTATCACTTCTGATGTTGGTGTAGATACTACTTTAAAAATTATTGATCGAATTGAGGAGAGAGTTGCAACAGACAAATATGTTGGAACCGAAGAACTTGATGCCATCCTAAAGGACGAAATCACCAAAGTCCTTTCAGAAAATAATACAGACGATTTCAACGACTTTCGAATTCCAGAAACAGATGGACCTTACGTCTTGTTAGTTGTCGGAGTAAATGGCGTTGGAAAAACAACCACCATCGGAAAACTTGCTAATCAGTTTCAAAAACAAGGTAAAAAAGTTGTGTTAGGTGCTGCAGACACATTTAGAGCCGCAGCTGTAGATCAGCTCATTTTATGGGGTGAACGTGTGGGTGTGCCAGTAGTTTCCCATGGCATGAATACTGACCCAGCCTCTGTAGCATTTGATGCTGTAAAACAAGGGAAAGAACTAGGTGCTGATATGGTGATCATAGATACGGCTGGTAGGCTACATACCAAGGTAAATCTCATGAATGAGCTCACCAAAATTAAGCGCGTCATCCAGAAACATATTCCAGATGCGCCTCATGAGATCATGTTAGTATTAGATGGCAGCACAGGCCAAAACGCTTTTGTCCAAGCCCAAGAATTCACTAAAGCGACTGACGTGAACAGCCTTACCATTACCAAGCTTGATGGTACAGCTAAGGGCGGTGTAGTTATTGGTATATCCGATCAATTTAATATTCCAGTAAAATACATTGGAGTTGGTGAGAAAGTAGAAGATCTCCAGGTTTTTGACCGGAAAGAATTTGTCGATTCCTTATTTAAAAAGTAGCAAAAAATCACAGTCTAATTAACAAAATTAGCTAAATATATTCAAAATATTATTAAATTTTCAATAGTCGTTTGTGCTGCCCTCTATCTGTTTTTCTTCACCGTCTATACAATTTTTAATAGAAATTTATCCTCAATTTTGTAACTTTATCCATATTATTCCGTATAAATGAATAAGAGTAATATATTACAATTATGGAAAGTAAAGAACAAATTAAGCAGCAAATAAGAGATAGTTATCAGGCAGTTGCAGAAAATGAAGAAAACTGCGGTTGTGCCCCAGGTACATGTTGTGCTCCAAATGATCAGACAACAAGTACCTACTTATCGGGTAAAATGGGTTATTCAAAGCAGCAAATGGAGGCTGTGCCTGATGGTGCCAACTTGGGGCTTGGATGTGGCAATCCTCAGGCTATTGCTTCACTAAAAGAGGGAGAAACGGTTTTAGACCTAGGTAGTGGAGCAGGTTTTGATGCTTTTTTGGCTGCAGGTGCTGTTGGAAGTAATGGTAAAGTAATTGGTGTTGATATGACCGCAGCAATGCTTAATAAAGCACGTGCTAATGCTAAAAAAGGAAACTATAAGCACGTAGAATTTCGTTTAGGTGAGATTGAGCATCTTCCCCTAGCTGATAATTCGGTTGATGTAATCATTTCTAACTGTGTAATTAATCTTTCTCCAGATAAGCCACAAGTTTTTAAAGAGGCATTTAGAGTACTTAAAAGTGGTGGGAGATTAGCGGTCTCTGATGTAGTGCGTTTGGCTGAATTTACAGAGGAAGAAAAAAGGGACGATAAGTTATATGCTGCCTGTATTAGTGGTGCATCTTCTATTGATGAGTTGAAATCAATTATGGAAATTGCTGGTTTTGAGTCAATTGATATTAGGTCAAAGGCTGATAGTAAATCGCTGATTGAAGATTGGAATATGGGAGCGGCGATTACTCAAAAAGTAATTTCTGCTCAAATCATGGCCATAAAGCCTTAAATGTGCTACAATATGATGCAAACACGTATTTGTACCTTGTTTGATATACATTATCCTATTATTCAGGCAGGTATGGTTTGGTGTAGTGGTTGGCGACTTGCCGCAGCGGTAAGTGAATATGGAGGCTTGGGAATAATTGGTGCAGGTTCTATGTATCCAGATGTGCTGCAGCAGCATATTCAAAAGTGTAAGCAGGCAACAAGTAAGCCATTTGCAGTTAACGTGCCCTTGCTTTATCCTGATATTGACCAACTTATGGCTTGTATAGTGGAAGAGCAAGTACCAATTGTGTTTACTTCGGCTGGTAACCCCAAAATTTGGACTTCACGCCTCAAAGAAAATGGTATAAAGGTGGCCCATGTAGTCTCTAGTGCAAAATTTGCTCAAAAAAGTGAGGCGGCAGGTGTAGATGCCGTTGTAGCTGAGGGTTTTGAAGCTGGAGGGCATAATGGTCGGGAAGAAACTACCACCTTTTGTTTAATTCCCCTTGTGAAGCAAGCTGTTTCGATTCCAGTAATTGCTGCGGGTGGTATTGGAAGTGGGCAAAGTATATTAGCAGCTATGGCATTGGGGGCAGAAGGGGTGCAAATTGGTAGTTTATTTGCTGCATCTAAGGAGTCTTCGGCGCATGAGTATTTCAAAAATGCAGTGGTAGAAGCTAAAGAGGGTGATACCATGCTGACCATGAAGCAACTTACCCCTGTGCGACTCATCAAAAATGATTTTTTTCAGCGAATTCATGAAGCTGAGCAAGCTTGTTGCACCAAAGAAGAATTGGCTGAAATATTGGGTAAACGTAGGGCCAAAAAAGGCATTTTTGAAGGTGATTTGGTGGAGGGTGAGTTAGAAATTGGGCAAATATCAGCTTCCATTGAGGAGATCAAGTCCGTTCGGCAAATAATGGATGGACTAATTAATGATTTTGAATTAGCCCGGAAGGTATTTGCAGCCAAATAATCAAACCTAATAAGATAAGATTATTTGTTTTATTCATACTCACCGCTTAAGAAGCATACGAGCTAAATTAGTACTTATACCACCAAAATATTAAATTTTAGTTGATTCTAAGGTAACAGTTTTATCATTAGATGTACTTAATCCTACATGGTTTTTCTAAAAACATTGGGATTATGGATAAAAAACTATATGATGAGTTACTGCGAATTTCAAGATATAATAAACTTCAACCTGATCATAAATATGGTAGTATATTAAATTATTTAAAATATAAGTATGGTAAACAAGCCGCAATTACAGGAGTAGTATCGACATTAAACTTTGATGATGACAAACGCAGAGAGATTATTGCTCAAGCTGAGTATAAAATCGCCAGGATCACCCAACTTATTAAAGCCATTTTGAAAACCACTGTTGGCTTATTATTTATATTATTGAGTTGGAGCCTTCTTCACATTGACCAAATAACAGAAAATCATATATATTTGATACTCATAATGCTAGTTTTAATAATTGGAAGCATTCTAGCACTTCTGGGGATTTATCAATTACTAAAAATAGTCTTTAAGAGTAATAAGGCTTATTGTCTGTAAAATTTTGCATGATTGTCTGTTTTCATACCAATTGATGAAATAAAATTATCCTGGCGCAGGTTCCCCGAACCTGTGCCTTAGGACAATTATTTTGTCGAAAAATCAACATAAAATCCTAACTATATTTTGCATGAAACCAGCTTGCTGGTTCACTGAAGGTCTTTAAAATTTTTAGTTTTACTGAAGTAAATTTACTAATTTTGTTCAAATCTGATGAGCGCTACATGGGCACAGGTTCGGGGAACCTGCGCCAGAATTCGGTTGGGTATTTTAAGGGATACTCATGATATTTTAAATAAAATAAGCAGAATTTGCTCAAAAACAAAGCTGTCCCTATTAGAGACAGCTTCATTTAGCTTACAATTTATAAAATGGATTTAAAGTTATTTCGTTAAATCAACAAAATTATCATCTATATTTTCTTCAATCGATACCTCTTTTGAGGTATTTTCTTGGTGCTGATCATGTCTGTGATGTTTTACCGAAATATGCGGTGCAATGATTAAAGCAACGATCGACATAAGTTTGATTAATATATTCATTGAAGGGCCTGATGTATCCTTAAATGGATCACCAACAGTATCACCCGTTACAGAAGCTTTATGCGCATCTGATCCTTTATACTCCATTTTACCTTTAATTTCAACGCCTTTTTCAAAAGACTTCTTGGCGTTATCCCAAGCGCCACCTGCATTATTTTGGAACATTCCCATCAATACTCCTGATACGGTAACTCCAGCTAAAGTACCACCAAGTACTTCGGGACCAAATAAGAAACCAACTAAAATGGGTACCACTAATGCAATAGCACCCGGTAACATCATTTCACGTAATGACGCTTTGGTCGAAATCTCAACACATTTTTCATATTCTGGCGTGGCTTTATGCTCCATGATACCCGGTATTTCCTTAAACTGCCTTCTCACTTCATCGACCATGTCCATAGCCGCTCTACCAACAGCTGCAATAGCCAGTGAAGAAAAGATAAATGGTATCATGCCCCCAATAAATAATCCTGCTAACACATCGGCTTTATAAATATTAATTTGGTCAATACCAGCTAGTCCAACAAAGGCTGCAAATAGTGCTAGCGCTGTTAATGCTGCGGAAGCAATTGCAAATCCTTTTCCAGCAGCAGCAGTAGTATTACCTACGGCATCTAAATTATCCGTACGATCTCTTACTTCTTCAGGGAGTCCGGTCATTTCTGCGATACCACCTGCGTTGTCAGCAATAGGGCCAAAAGCGTCAATGGCCAGTTGCATGGCTGTAGTGGCCATCATTCCAGCTGCTGCAATAGCTACACCGTATAAGCCGGCTAATAAAAAGGCACCATAAATTCCACCTGCCAAAACAATAATTGGTAACACGGTCGATTCCATACCTATTGAAAGTCCGCCAATAATATTGGTTGCGTGACCTGTTGAAGACTGCTTTACGATGGTATTAACTGGTCGTTTGCCCATAGCTGTATAATACTCAGTAATAATACTCATAAGCGCACCAACTACGAGCCCTAAGAATACAGCTCCAAATACACCGTTCGCAGTAAATGGCTGCGAACCCGCTCTCCCAAGCACTAGTTCGCCTTCAGGTAACATCCATTTGATCAAGAAATAAGAGCAAACTACAGTTAAAATGATCGATAACCAGTTTCCTAGATTAAGTGCTTTCTGAACACTTGAGTTTTCATTCGAAACACGTACAAACCAAGTACCAACTATACTAAATATAAGCCCTAAACCTGCGATGATCATTGGAAGTAAAATCGGAGCAATACCACCGAATTCATCAGATGATTGGATTTCACGGCCAAGTACCATCGTAGCTAAAATGGTGGCCACATAAGATCCAAATAAATCGGCTCCCATACCGGCTACATCACCCACATTATCACCTACGTTATCTGCAATGGTGGCGGGGTTCCTCACATCGTCTTCAGGTATACCTGCTTCAACTTTACCAACTAAGTCAGCTCCAACGTCGGCAGCTTTGGTATAAATACCACCACCAACACGTGCAAATAGCGCAATACTCTCAGCTCCTAAAGAGAAACCTGCCAATACTTCCAAGGCTTTTTCCATCTCCAGGCCATTCACTGCACCGCCTGTTTGCACCACATATATTTGATAAAATACAATGAATAATGAGCCTAAACCAATCACTGCAAGCCCTGCAACACCCAATCCCATCACTGTACCTCCTGTAAACGACACCTTTAGTGCTTGAGCAAGACTCTTTCGGGCAGCTTGAGTAGTACGTACATTAGCTTTAGTAGCAACTCGCATGCCTATATAACCAGCTAAGGCAGAAAATACCGCGCCAATGATAAAGGATATAGCTATGATGGGACTTGAAGTCTCCACCATGGTACCAGACCAAGCTAGTAGTATGGAAGCAATGATTACAAAGTAGGTCAAAATTTTCCACTCGGCCTTTAGAAATGCCATGGCACCTTGGGCGATATACCCAGCTAATTCGGCCATCTTTTCTTGGCCAGCATCTTGTTTTGAAATCCATGCTGACTTAATTGCCATCACTATTAATCCAACTAAACCTAATAGCGGTATGATATAAACTATATTATTCATCATTATTCAATTTTTTGAAAATCCGGACAAAGATAGAATAAGCATTGAATTATCGGAAAGAAAATGGCATTTTTTTATATTTTTCACGTTGAATCCTTCAAGTTTTTTAATTTAAATAGCTTTACTATCACATCTTTAGTATTAAATTTTATTTTCATCGAATTTTGCAAAATACGTTTAAATGTAAATTTAAAATGAATGAAATTAGCAAAATATGTTTATTTTAGAATTGTTGTAATATTTTATAATTATAGTTAAAGCAAGCGTTTTGAAGTAAAAAACAATTTTAAATTGCAGAGAATTGTCTAGAATTGAATTCGTTTTAAAGAGTTGACAAAAAAACTGGCAAAAACTCTAAGACCATAATTAACTTAACATAAAACAATACTAGAAAATTAAAAAAATAAAAAATCTACCTTCAGCAAGTAAATAATAATAAATTAAACCAAGAAATTATCAAGGACAACAATAAACTACTTTAATCCTAACTTAACAGCTTCAAAAAACCCAGAATTTATCCAAAAGAATCTCATTATTTAACCCCAAATTATCCCTATATTTGCTAGCATTAGATTTGAAAGCAACATAACATTATGAAAATAGCATTAAGTTGGTTAAAGGAGTTAATTGAGCTGGATCAACCAGTGGAGGATATTGCGGCTATGCTAACGGCAAGTGGGTTAGAAGTAGAGGGAATTCAGCATTATGAACAAATTCCAGGTGGCTTGAATGGGTTAGTTGTTGGTGAGGTAATAACTTGCGAACAACATCCTGGTGCAGATCGACTTAAAAAAACACAGGTTAATGTAGGAGGGGTGCAGCCTTTATCAATCATTTGTGGCGCACCAAATGTGCAAAAAGGGCAGAAAGTTATAGTGGCCCCAGTTGGAACAACGTTGTATCCAGAAAGTGGTGAGCCATTTAAGATCAAAAAGGCTAAAATTAGAGGGGAGCTTTCAGAAGGAATGATTTGTGCAGAAGATGAAATTGGTTTAGGGCATGATCATGATGGTATCATTGAGCTAAACGATTCTGAACCAGTTGGTAAATTAGCTGCTGAAGTATATCACATGCAGGCTGATCCAATTATAGAAATTGGATTAACACCTAATCGAGGTGATGCCGCCTCGCATCTAGGTGTGGCTCGAGATTTAAAGGCTATCTTAAATACTGAAATAAAATTTCCGAAGTGTTTGGATAAGAATGGTTTAGCAGCCAAAAACCCCTATCAAATACAAATTGAAAATGAGGATGCGTGCCCACAATATTGTGGTTTATTGATTGAGGGTGTTCAAGTTGAGTCATCTCCTGATTGGCTCAAACACCGCTTGCAAAGTATAGGACTCGCTCCCATAAATAATGTGGTTGATGCAACTAATTATGTGCTGCACGAGTTAGGACAACCACTTCATGCATTTGATGCGGATCAAATACAAGGTGAAACAATTTTTATCCAATCTTATCAAGGTCATAAATTTAAGGCATTGGATGGCAAACAATATGAATTACAGGATAGTGATATCATGATTGGTGATGCCAAGGGTCCTATGTGTATGGCCGGTATTATTGGAGGGCCTGATTCGGGTATCACTGACCAAACAACTCGAATTTTTCTAGAATGTGCTTATTTTTCAGCTGATTATATACGCAAATCAGCTACTAAGCATGGCATCAAGACAGATGCTTCGTTTAGGTACGAACGAGGTACTGATCCAGAGATACTGCATCAAGCCTTATTAAGAGCTGCATTTATTATTAGTGAAGTTGCAGGTGGCAAAGTGGTATCGGCTATTATGGAGCAGCATCCAAAGCCTATATCTCATCAAAAAATTAAAGTTAAATATAGAAATATAGATCGACTCATTGGCGTTGCCATACCAAAGGAGCAGATTCATGCCATTTTAACCTTATTAGATATTAAATTGGAGGAGGATTCCCTCGAGTCATTTGTGGCGGATGTACCACCCTATCGTTGTGATGTTACTCGTGAGGCGGATATTATAGAGGAAATTTTACGTATTTATGGATATGACCGAATTCCACTTTCAAAGGTCCTAAATACCTCTTATATCAGCACATTCCCTGAGCCGTATCCCGTTGATATGCAGTATGAAATCACCCAGTTTTTAGCAGCCAGAGGGATGAAGGAAATTATTACAAACTCATTGACTCATGAGCGAATATTAAATACTATTTCCGAATATAATTCTGACCGGTCAGTTCAAATTTTAAACCGCTTAAGTGAAGATCATCATGTGCTACGCCAAAATTTACTACCTTCAGGCTTAGAAGTGTTGAGTTATAATATAAAGCATAAGCAGTCGCATCTTAGTTTGTTTGAATTTGGAACAATTTATGCTACGCAGGATAATAAATATGTTGAAGAAAATAAGTTAGCGCTTTATCTTACTGAGCAACGCAGCTCGAGTTGGAATGAAGTTCAAGGCAATAACCAGTTTCATGATATGCTGGCTACTTTTAATTTGATTTTACAAAAGCTAAACTGGGGTAAGGATTCTAGTGCTATGATTATGCAAGAGTTTGAAGCGAGTGATTACTTTGAATTTGGTATTAGTTTTAGGCATAAAAATACTGGAGTAGAATGGGGTAAGGTGGCACATGTAGCTACTAAATTGTTGTCCGCTTATAAAATTGAGCAACCCATTTTTTATGCTGAATTAGCTTGGGATAAGGGCTTGGAGTTAAATTTGAAAAATAAAGGAGTATATCAACCAATTTCTAAGTACCCCGCAGTAAATCGTGACTTATCACTGGTGATTGATCGGCACGTAACGTATCAGCAAATAGAGGAGGTCACCAGGAAAGTTGAGCGCAAATTGATCAAACAAATTCAATTGTTTGATGTATATATTGGTGAAAAAATCGCAGAAAATAAGAAGGCTTATGCGTTGCATTTTGTGCTTCAAGATGAGCAAGGAACATTTACGGATAAAAAAATTGATAAATTGATGAATAAACTGATTCATGCATTTGAAAAAGAGCTTGGAGCGTTGATCCGAACATAATATGATACAACCTGATGAAATAAACAACCAGATTGTTACCTTAGAGCGTAACGTCAATTTATTGTTGGAAACGAACCGTTTTCTTAAAGAGCAAGTTACTCAGCTTAGCGAAGAAAACCAATCGCTTAAAGAATCGGTAAATATTAAAAATGAACAGCTCATTCATTTTAAAAATCAAATAAAAATTAGTAAAATTGCAGGTAGTTTTATAGAGGAAAATGAAAGTGCTACAGATCTCAAAAAAAAGGTTAAGCATTATATGAAGCAAATTGATGAGATTGTAGCTTACTTAAATAATATAGAAAGTGTTTAGGATAGATCATGGGTAAGCTGTCGGTAAAAATAAAAATTGGAGATCGTGAATACCCCATGAAAGTGGATGCTGAAGATGAAGCAAAGATCCGGAAAGCGGGAAAGCTCATAAATGAAAAGATAAAGGTATTTCGGGGGCAGTTTGGTATTGATGATTGGCAGGATTTACTCGCTATGGTTACCTTTGATTCAGTTGTAGAACAGATTGACGTATCCAATAAATACTTAAAGGTAAGTACGCTAAGTCAAAAACTTGATAAAATTAATAAACAAATAGCAACAGAGATATAGAATTTTTGTTGTTTAGATTAGCTTCCTTCCATATTATAATTTCTTCTAATTCTATTAATTATTAAATATTTGTTCGATGGATAATATAAATATAGTATTAGCACTTTTTGGTGGTTTAGGGATTGGTATTGCAATAGGTCGCTTTCTTTTACAAAAAGTATTAAAGCAGGAGGAAAAAAAGATTCAAGAAAAGGCTAACTTAATAGTTAAAGAAGCTGAAATAGAGGGTGAAAGTATTAAAAAAGACAAAATATTAGAAGCTAAAGAGACCTATTTAAAACTGAAAAGTGAGTTTGAAGAAGAGGTTAATAAAAAGAAGTCCCAGATTATTTCGAATGAAAATAAACTCAAGCAAAAGGAACAAGGTATATCTCGACAACAAGAGCAGATTAAGCGGCGTGAAGCAGAGTTAGAGAGTATGAAAGAGAATATCTCTGCCCAACTTCAAATTGTAACCAAGAAAAAGGATGACCTCGAGAAAATAAAACAGGATCAAGTTAAAATTTTGGAAAGAGCCTCTAACCTTACAGCTGATGAAGCAAAAGAGCGATTGATGGAGGTATTAAGGAATGAGGCAGAGTCTAAAGCTTCCCATCAGATTAAGGAGATAGTAGAAGAGGCAAAGCTTACGGCAACGAAGCAGGCACGTAAAATTGTGGTCGAAACCATTCAACGAACGGCAAGTGAGCATGCCATTGAGAACTGCGTGTCAATTTTTAATATCGAAAATGATGATATTAAAGGAAAAATAATTGGGCGGGAAGGCCGAAATATAAGAGCTATTGAATCCGCTACGGGTGTTGAAATTATTGTGGATGATACGCCGGAGGCCATCATTATTTCAGGTTTTGATCCTGTGCGTAGAGAGGTAGCGCGTCTATCGTTGCACCGGTTGGTGACAGATGGGCGAATCCATCCGGCACGTATTGAAGAGATCGTTCGCAAGACCGAAAAAAATATCAATGAAGAAATAATTGAGATTGGTGAGCGTACCATCATTGACTTGGGTATACACGGGTTAAACCCTGAATTGATCAAGTTAGTGGGGCGTATGCGCTACCGTTCTTCTTATGGTCAAAATTTATTACAACATAGTAGGGAAGTGGCTAAGCTATGTGCTACCATGGCAGCAGAGCTTGGTTTAAACTCTAAATTGGCCAAACGTGCTGGTTTGCTGCATGATATAGGGAAAGTGTGGCCCGAAGAGCAAGATTTACCTCATGCTATCTTAGGTATGGAGCTCGCCAAAAAATATAAGGAGCACCCTGATGTTTGCAATGCCATTGGGGCACACCATGATGAGATTGAGATGACAGCGCTCATTTCTCCAATAATCCAGGCTTGTGATGCTATTTCAGGCTCACGTCCTGGAGCACGTCAGGAGGTAATGGAGTCCTATATCAAGCGTTTGCGTGATTTAGAGTCCTTGGCCTTAAACTTTGATGGGGTAAATAAATGTTATGCCATTCAAGCAGGGCGTGAGCTACGTGTGATTGTAGATTCGGATACGGTTTCTGATGAGCAGGCAGGCAAGCTATCATTTGAAATCTCTCAAAAGATTGAAAATGACATGCAATATCCTGGGCAGATCAAAATCACCGTCATTCGCGAAATGCGCTCAGTAAGTTTTGCTAAATAAATAATCTAATGTAAAATTTAGACTAATCTACATCATTTTTTTCAATGATGATGCCTACTTCCATCACATTTGGAAGTTTTTCGACAGGCATTTCATGTTGTAAAGTGAAGGTGTAGTCGCCTATTTCATGAAACCGAAAGTTTGTTTCTAAAATGGCCTCAAGGTCACAATAATCGCCGCTGCATTCACTAAGATAGCCGTCTCCTTCGGCCACCATAACATTATAGCTTTTCAGGGTCTCAGCCCCAGAAGGCGCTTTTTGCAATATGCCAAGCCTTAAATTGGCAAATTGATACCCATGCACATGCCGAAAAGCAAGGATGAGATTGCATGCTTGCGTGGTATCTTCAATTTTTGGAGCGAAAGTCAGTGTTTGGCCTTTTTCCCACTGGTAATTGGCGAAATCTTTTAGGTTTTGTTTAAAAATTTGGTCATCACCACATCCAAAGAATAGAATGGTCGAAAAAAGGACTATGTAAATTGTACGAATTGCCATGTTCATGCTGTTAAAATCATTAAAAATTTATTGGCAAGATAGCCGAATGCTTTAAAATCGCAAAATCTGACCTAGGTTTTCAGTTGAATTGGAAATGGTAAGTCCTCTTGATAGTATTGAAATAATTAGTTAAATTTAGGAAAAAAACGGATTTTACCAATTTGTTTTAACCTATTAGAATTGCTAAGTGAAGAAACGGTAAGGGTTTAATAAGGTGTTACTATAAATATGGTGTTTATGTTGGTGTTACACACAATTTAAACTATGTTTAAAAAACTATTTAATTCAAACAAGCTATCAAGCCCAACGGGTTGCTTTGAAGTAATCGATGGACGTTACGTCCCAATGGAAATTCTGCCGAAAAATGGCTCGATAAATTCGATTGTTGAATATTTGGGATATGCAGCAAGTCAGGTGAGAACAATATTCACTGTTGAGTCTAATAAAATTACCTGCGTTGGAGTATTGTATTTTACCAAACAACTCAAGTTTATCATGACTGAATCCAAAGGGACAATACTGACCGAATCTGATATTAATGATGCTATCAAAAATATCGATTGGAATTTTGAATACTCTCCAAGTAATATCGAAGATATCTTTTCAGAGGGTATCGCGGACCGTGGATTTTCTTTTGATTTCTTAAACTCGGTATTGAACTTGTCTGATGAAGGAAATGGCATTTTTCTTTCTTCTCAACATGATCTTTACTTGACCTTTGAGAATAATTATTTAATCAGCTTTTCATCGTCAAGTTGGGCAAGTGCGGAAACAAAATGGTTAATGGAAATTAACCCTCAGATGGTCGAAGACATGAAAAATGAAGCTAATGAATATCAGAATTCTGAAATAGATGTAATGCAAGAAGTGAACAGGCAAATTCAGTCTTTAAGAAATATACCAGATGCAACGAATAATGAATTTGTGAATTTTCACACTAAGAAATCTGGGAACGTAAACTATTTTAATATATATATCGCTCACTATAACCGAGAATGCAGTCTTGAAGATTTCATCTTTATGAATAAAGGAAGGATAACGGCTGTATCTCCGGCCTCTTTCGAAACAGAAAAATTTAGATTCACATTTTCTTCCGCAGGAGAATTAGATAATATAGAACTAAAAAAATAGTGTGTAACATTACCTATTTGGCATTAAAACACCAGTTAGCTTAATCGTTATCAGCCATAGCTGTAGTCAAAAACAGCATTAAGATCCATTTTGAACAATTTTTGCACAATACATTCAAAAAATATTAACTATTTACATCAATTTTGCTAATTTTATTGAAAAACTGAAGATAATAACATCAAATTTGATATTTTGAAACCAATTTAGTATCTTTTTCGTAAGATTAAATGAGGCATCCGAAATATTAATTATCAAGCCGAGAGAGCATTACATTACTTTGAATTTACCAGTGTTGGAAGCAAAGGTGAAGTAAAGAAGATTGTGGAGTTCTCTAAAATGAACCTAGAAAATGTGTACAACTTAGCATTTGGAGATTATGACGAGGTTAAAGACAAAATTAACGATAAGGTTATTACCAATAATGGAGATAGCTTAAAAGTTTTAGCTACAGTGGCTTCTACGGTATATGCATTCTCAGCAAAATATCCTGGTGCTTGGATATTTGCAACGGGAAGCAATGAAGTTAGAACAAGATTATACAGAATGGGCATTACAAATAATTTGGCTGAAATTCAGCAAGATTTTCATGTATATGGAATGAAATTTGATGAAACATTTGAAGAATTTATTGTAGGTGAGGACTATCTGGGGTTTTTAGTAAAAAGAAAAAATATGAATATTAAACTATGAAAATTGAAGATATAAATAAGGGTAAAGTTCCTCTGGTAAAAATAGATGATCGTTTAGAACGATTCAAAGGAAGGGTATTGTTTAAAGAAAAATTAGACCTAGCCAATAAACTTCTTAAAAATAAACAGCTGCCAGATATCGAATAAACCCAAATAACTTATTGTTTTTAATAAAATCTAAACTGCATTGAATACAGTTTAGCAAGGCCGTTGGGCGCCATTTAAACATCAGTGAAGAAATTAATCTCCCTAATCTTTCTAGCAATATCTCTCCAAGCACTTGGGCAAGATTATCCTAACCTGTCCAACTTAGCAAAACATGTTATAAATAAGAATCATAGTGATAGTGTCAATCTGGTTTCAATATTTAACTGGATCACTGATAACATTGCATATGATACCAAAACCTACTTTGAAGGACTTGATTATCTAGAATTCGGAATAGATAGGTATTTGGATTCTGCCAGCTACATGAAAGTCTATAATCAAGAAGTAAGTGAAATGGTCATCACTTCAAAAAAAGCGATTTGTGATGGATATTCGAGGCTTTTCTTCACCCTCTGCGTGCAAGCAGGATTAAAATGTCAATACATCACCGGAAAGGTGAAATCCCCATTGACAGGCGAACTTGGCGATCATGCCTGGAATGCGGTGTTTTTAGATGGAGAGTGGAAATTGCTTGACTTAACCTGGGCAAGTGGAGCCTTAAACGGGACTTCCTTTGTTAAGGGAAAAAATATGTTCTTCTATTTTACTCCTCCTGAACAGTTGATATATGACCATTATCCAGATGATCTAAAGTGGTCTCTTCTTGATTCAGCAGAGGTGAACGATCTTTTGAATAATTCCCCAGTACTCACTCATCAGCCTTTCAAAGCTGGATTAATAGAATACTTTCCAAAAAGCAAAATTCTAAATATTGATCCTCAAAAATCTTTTAAAATCGCACTAGAATTTGACAGAGAAATTGATCCCTTTGATATATATCCATTAGCGGATCTCCTACAGAATCGTTGATGGACCAATTTGATTTTGAAATCACCAATGACAAATACGACAGTTTGATAAAGATCCACCCGGACTTATCCCTATTAATACCCAAAATTGAAATCACAGAAAGGAAAGTGATCGATAATAAGTATGAATTCACAATCCGTTCATTATCCCCATCTCTCAAAACAATAGACATTTATATAGGAAGTATGTGGCCTGCCATGATTTATCAAGTGAAATTTTAAATTCATATAAAGAAGTTCAAAAACCGAGAAGCACCCATCAAGCCAAGGGATAATATCCCACAAAGAGCAGAAAGAAGAATAACTACGCCCAATACTAAGCATTTAAATCCCATTCATAAAACATTTCCATTAACCCCAAACCGCATTCATGTAAATAATATATAATTTATGTAAAAAATAAGTAATTTTATTTGTGAAAAAATACATAAAAACCTTTATTTCAGTTAAATAACTAATCATGTTAAAATTTCATGCTAAAATAATATAAAATAATTATGTAATAATTTTGAATTATATTATAAAATATATATATTTGTATATAAATATTTGATTTTATTATACTATACATTTAATTTATTATGAATACTTATCATGTTACCATTCAAAATCAGTGGGACGGTATTTCAAACCAATGGGATGGAATCGAGTAATATTTAACAATTACTTTAAATCATAATCTTAATCAACAATTCTCTTAAAATTTCTCCATCATGGTAGGAGGAAGCGCTGTTTATCCCTTTAGATTGCAGGTCAGCGACCTGTAGGGCCTGAATAATCTTAATAACCTGAGGCAAATTATAATTTCTACTAGCTGTTAGATAATCCCTTACAAAATAGGGATTTACTTGTAACGATTGCGCTAGCGACTTCGGCGATCGGTCGGAGCTGTGGTGCAAGATCAATAATTTACTAAAATAGGCAAAAAGTGCTGCTATAATTACTAAACTAGGGTTAGCCTTTGGGTTAGCAATAAAATATAGCATGATCTGAAGTGCCTTTACGCGATCTTTTATCCCGATTGCTTTTTGCAATTCAAAAATATTAAAGTCCTTACTTATACCGCAAAATTGCTCAATATCTGCGTCGTTTATTGATTCATTATCCTTTTTATTTATCCTGACCTTTTCGATTTCGTTATAAATGCGCTGCAAGTCATTGCCCACATTGCTAATGATCATATGTGTTGCTTTGGGTGTAATCGAGAAGCCTTGTTCACTAGCTAAGGCAGATAGCCAGTCGGGCAGTTTATTGTCGTACATTTTCTTGCTTTGTACAAGTTTAGCTTTTTTATCTAGCAGCTTTGTAAGTTTTAAGTTCCCATTGAGTTGCCCATGTTTGTATGCAAACACGAGCAGGGTAGTGGGTACGGGATTTTCGGTGTAGCTTAATAACTGATTACGACCACTTTCTTTCCCTATGTCCTTAATTTCTTTGGCCTCTTTCACAATAACAACCTGCCGCTGGGCCATCATTGGGAACCGTTTAGCATGCCCAAGTACAGTAGCCATGTCGCATTCCTTACCATATAGTACCACCAAATTGAAATCCTTTTCGGCAGGTGCCAGGGCATGCTCTTCAATATAATCACAAACTTGATCTATAAAATAGGGTTCATCACCGTGTAAGAAATACAATGGAGCGAATTCACCCTTTTTTAATTCAGCTAAAGCTTGCGATGGTTGAAGTGGCATGTTGTTTTTGAATTTTATTTCTGCTAAGATAATAAAATCGGCCGAATAATGCGCATGCCGCAAACGTTAATCCCGTAAGTAGCCCCACCCAAATACCATTGGCGCCATATCCAAATACAAACCCTAATACATACCCGAACGGTAATCCTACCGCCCAATAAGCCAAAAAGGCAATGGCAGTGGGGACCTTTACATCTGTCATGCCTCTGAGTGCGCCCATACTAATCACTTGTATGCCGTCAGATAGCTGAAACAACCCAGCTATGATCAGCATTTGTGCAGCAATCGGAATCACCATGGGATCATCTACATAAAGGCTTGGTAAATATGTTCTTCCCATAATAAATATGCCAGCACTTATCGACATAATTACTAGACCCAATAGCATGGAAGCAAAACCAGTACGCTGAAGTTCGGCTAATTTACCACTACCTTGGTGATTGCCCACGCGAATTGTGGCCGCAGCAGATATTCCCATGCTCAATACAAAGCTCATAGAGGCTAAGTTGAGGGCGATTTGGTGTGCTGCAAGCGCCTCTTTGCTAATCCAACCCATCATAACGGTAGCAAAACCGAAGGCTCCCACCTCAAATACAAATTGTACCCCAGTAGGTATACCAATACTCAAAAGTTTTTTCGCATAACTCTTTTGCCAGGATATTTTCGTCCAATATTGCCAGTAAACCGCGTATTGCTTATGATATCGTATGTATACAAACATCGCTATTCCCATAAATATTCTAGAAATTAGTGTGGCAACCCCAGCACCAACCAGTCCCATTTCGGGCATGCCCAGTTTTCCGAACATCAATATATAATTGAGTAAAATATTCAAACCATTGCAAGCTAAGGTAATATACATGGCCTGTTTAGTTTGAGATAACCCCTCGGCAAATTGTCGGAAGGCTTGAAAGAGCATGAGTGGAAAAATCGAACTTGCCAAGACCATTAAATATGGTCTTGCTGCAGAAGCTACTTCTGCAGGTGAATTTAATAAGGGTATAATAAAATCACCATAAAAGGGAATAATCAATACCCCACCCAATACAATATAAATCAAGGTGCCATGTTTTAACCAACTGCTGATTAATTTTGGATTGTTTTGTCCATTAGCTGATGCAACAAGTGGTGTCATGGCATAACTTGCCCCCATGCCAAAAGTAAAGAACACAAAGAAAATACTATTCGCTAAGGAGCATGCTGCTAACTCGACTGTGCCTAACTGACCAGACATCACACTATCCGCTAGCCCCACGGCAACATGACCCAAGTGGCCTATCATTACTGGATAGGCCAGTTTAAAATTTTGTTTTATATGTGATAAATAACTTTCTGTCATTATTGAAAATGTGCTTTTAGTCCTGCTAATATCATCTGGGTACCAACAGCCATGGTGATAAATCCTGCCATTTTGGCGATTTTCTCCATACCATCTTTACCCAAATAACGTAAAAGTTTGGGCGACAATATTAATATAAAATAGGTAGCGACAGCCACAAATAATACACTTATTATAGCCCAGATAAAGGTCCAATTTCCATTGGGTTCGGCCGAGATGCTCAGCATAAATGCCATGGCTCCAGGCCCTGATAATAATGGCATAGCCAGTGGCGAAAAAGATATATCTCGCTTACCAGAAGCCATAACATCAGCTTGGCGTTCGTTTTTGGAATGAAAGAGCTCGTAACCTGCTTTCATCACAATAATACCACCCACTACCCGTATACCGTCAATACTCAGTCCAAAGAAGTCTAAAATATATACGCCTGCCAGGTAAAATACCATTAATATTACCACCATGACGATACAGCCACGTAAGGCCTGTGCTTTTTTCCAATTCGCAGGGTCTTCATGCGTTAGGGAAACAAACACAGGCATCGCGCCGAACGGATTCACGATGGCAAATAGCCCGAATAAAATAGTCATCAATTGTGTTGCCATGTTGTTTATTTTTTAAAGCATTACACTTTTTTCCATAAAAAAAACCCTCCTTTTTAGGGGAGGGTTCATTTGATATCTTAGTATAAATTTATTTCTCTCCCCCATGCCAGTATTTAATTTTCATCTCAAAATTTGGACTACTACATGCCTGTGCCCATACTTGAGATGATAAATTTCTATATTGATTTTTACGTACTCGCATAGATTTATTATTTGTTACTACAATGATGTTTAAAATTGCGCTAAAGTTAACACCTTTTTATGTTAATAAATTATTAATTTTTAACCGCTGGATTTTAAACAGTTTAATAATAGATGTTGTTAAGCAAAAATAATACCAAAAGTTCCAGGTTTTGAGATTTTTTTAGAATTATCATAATAGGTGGTTTATAGGCTAGGATACATTATTTATTATTAAACTAAAATAAGATCACCAATCAACTAAAACACCTCCATTTAATTCCAAAAAAGTGTATAAGAAAATTAAAAAGAGACAACTCAATCTTCCAATAAAAACCATTCTAAGAATGAAGTAAATAAAATAAAACTAACCCCTAAATTTATATTATTACTTTATCTAACATTTAAAGAATATTTGTGTAATTAATAATTATAATTTATATAAATTATAATCTCTAAAAAACTAAAATTAAAACGTATCAACAAAAAAACATCTAAATGATATTCTAATATAATACTATAAGTATTTAATTATCAATTATGTAAAAAACTGGGTATAAAAGCGGATAGGTATGTTATTTTAAACATAATTAGCTAAATACATTTAATAATAGAAATTGCATTGGCCTTAACATTTGGGAAAAGAAGCTAACTTTAGGTTAAATCTTTTAGGACCGACGAATTCGTCGGCCCTAAAAAACTATTTGTTCCATTCGTAATAATGATCACCATGAAAGCAGATAATTGTATAATGGAAATATCAATAGGTCAATTTGGGTTATTATCGATTTGCCCTTAAAGTAAGGTTCTCTTCCTCTAATTTTTCCATACGTTCCATCAACTGCTCTACTTTTTTGTTTTGCGCAATGATATAAAGAGTAAGCTCTTCAATTTTCTCCATGTGTTTTGCTTGCATTTCACCCAAATTAAGTCCCTCTTCTTCTATATGATCGCCTGTTGGAACACCAGGTAAGTGGTTGTTAGCTTCAATGAATTGCTCTACCTCATTCAAAGGCATTAATTTATAATCAGGTTTGAAAACATAGTCTGCCCAGCCAGTATATACTTTGACCTCATGTGCTCTCACTTTTCCCTTGACAGATAAGTGATAGTCTCCAACTACACTTGTATTGATCCCTAGCTTCATGCCAGTAGGTAAGTATACTTTATTTTCACTTTCGCTAAAGGTCATCATGGTAATATTACTATTGCCAGTTCTTTTAATATTTAGGTTGTTGGTAGTACCAGAACCATGGTCCATTAGCCACTGAGATGTACCCAGCATTCTAAATGAAATGTAATTGTATGGATCAGTATCTGTAGTATTTAATATCAGAGCAGCACCGGTTGTGCCCTCTGCGGCTAAACTTGCCCCCTTTATATCACTATTTGAATGAACTGCGCCGTTTACGTCAAGCATTACCGAACCGTTAGTCTTTCCAACTCCAATATTGCCAG
>JAUIFR010000038.1 GCA_030430325.1 Bacteroidia bacterium
AAATCTTTAGGGTCTACAGGCTCATTAGTTCTGTTACCATAAGTTGATTCTACAAATAAAATATCTGCTTCATCCATAGGTGTAGGATCATACAAAATGGGGTTGTCATACCTACCTAAGTCACCAGAGAATACAATTTTTTTTGTTTGACTCTCTCCATGCACTGTAACTTCCAACATGGCAGAGCCAAGTATATGACCTGCATCAAAATACTTTATGCTTATTTTCTCATTAATCGAATACTTTTGTTTATAAGGTATGGACTGAATCAGCGTCAAGGCATCTTCCGCATCTTGCACCTCATATAGGGGCTCGGGTCGTTTATGCTTGGTATATCCTTTTTTTCGAGCCCATTGAGCCTCCTCCTCCTGAAGTTTAGCAGAGTCAAGCAACAAAACCCTCATTAAATCTTCTGATGCCGGCGTACAATAAATGGGATTAGAATAACCTTCTCGATAAAGCCTTGGCAAATACCCAGTGTGGTCTATATGTGCATGTGTAATAATGACTACATCAATATCTTCTGGATTAACGGGAAAAGGATCCCAATTTCGCTGCCTCAATTCTAATTCACCCTGGAACAACCCACAATCAATCAGCACCTTAAATTCATCAATTTCCAATAGGTACTTGGATCCTGTAACCGATTTAGCACCACCCAAAAACTTAACTCGGACATCCATAAATCTTGATTAGTAACCTAAAAATGGATAAAAATTGTACTTTTCAAGGAATTTTTCTTTGAAAAGTACAATTTTATAATGAGATAACGATTAAATTAATTCTTCTACCAACATATTATTCACCACTTCATTCCCAAATTCAGAGCACTTAAGCAGCGTAGCACCCTCCATTAAGCGGTGAAAATCATAGGTAACTTTTTTGGAAGCAATCGACTTTTCAAGACCTTGGTAGATCAATTGCGCCGCCTCAGTCCAGCCTAAATGCTCCAGCATCATTGCTCCTGATAGTATAACAGATCCAGGATTTACTTTATCTTGACCCGCATACTTTGGTGCCGTGCCGTGTGTTGCTTCAAAAATCGCATGACCTGTGGTATAATTGATGTTTGCTCCAGGTGCGATACCAATACCACCAACAATGGCAGCCAAAGCATCTGACACATAATCACCATTCAGATTCAATGTGGCAATCACATCATATTCAGCCGGCCTAAGTAAAATCTGCTGTAAAAAGGCATCCGCGATGGAATCCTTAATCAACAATTTACCGCTATCAAGTGCCTGCTTTTGAGCAGAGTCTGCAGCTTCTTTGCCTTCTTTTTCAGCAATACGATCATATTGTGCCCAGGTAAAAACTTGGTCCGCATAATCGCGCTCAGCTAACTCATAACCCCAATTTTTAAAGGCGCCTTCCGTAAACTTCATGATATTTCCCTTGTGTACCAAGGTTACACTTTTGCGCTTATTTTGCAGGGCATAATCGATAGCACCTTTTACAAGCCGCTCGGTACCTTCTTGCGATACAGGCTTTATTCCTATGGAAGAAGTTTGTGGGAACCTAATTTTTTTTACACCCATTTCGTTTTGTAGAAATGCCTTTACTTTCTCAACTTCGGGTGTGCCATGCATATATTCAATCCCCGCATAAATATCTTCGGTATTCTCTCTGAAAATGACCATATCTGTTTTTTGAGGCTCCTTGACAGGAGAAGGAACACCTTTAAACCACCTCACAGGTCTAACACAACAATATAAATCAAGCTCTTGACGCAAGGCAACATTTAATGAACGAATCCCACCACCCACAGGCGTGGTCAATGGCCCCTTTATCCCTACTAGATATTCCCGAAAGGCATTAAGGGTCTCTTCTGGCAACCATTCCCCCGTTTTATTAAAAGCTTTTTCGCCTGCCAAAACTTCCTTCCAAACTATTTTCTTCTGCCCATTATAGGCCTTCTCAACAGCCGACTCTATCACATGCTTGGCAGCTGGCCAAATATCCACTCCCGTACCATCGCCCTCAATAAATGGAATGGTCGGGTGGTCTGGTACATTTAATTTGCCTTGATCTATCGTAATTTTTTGCTCACTCATATGTATCGTTTTTACTTTAAAATTTCTGTTTTAATTTTGCCATGCTAATTTAAAAATTAATCTTGTAAAGGCTAAATTTTAGACTGTCTTATCATAGTTTAGGCTTAGCCGATAAAAATAAACTACTCATGACATATCTTGTATTAAGTATTGGCTTTGCTGTATCCATTTTTTTATTATTTAGAGCATTTCCGATTTGGAAAATCGATACGTTTCAGGCCATTGTTTTTAATTATGTAACCTGTGTTGTAACTGGTAGTTTTTTTATTGGATTTGACCAAATGCTCCAGTCCAAACCTTGGGAGTTTAGTTGGTTACTATTTGCATTAGGGCTAGGATTTGTTTTTATAATGACTTTTAATCTAATGGCTAAAACCACACAGATTTTAGGCGTATCTGTAGCTTCTGTTGCCTCTAAAATTGCGCTGGTTATACCGGTCTTGTTTAGCATATTTATACTAGAAATTGAACTTCAAAACATAAAACTTATTAATATTTTTGGTATACTCATTGCTATTGGAGCTATTGTGCTGTGCTCGATTAAGCCCAACAAACAAAAGAGGAGCTCTACTGACAGATTAAAGTGGTTTTTATTGCCTTTTTTAGTTTTCATATTAAGTGGGTTAATAGACTTATCTCTAAATACGATCAAAGAAAAAAGTATTGCACCAGGACAGGATGCTGTTTTCTCTGTCTATTTATTTTTGGGAGCATGTATTTTCGGGCTTATCATTATGATTTTTAAGAGAAATAAAATTCAACTTAAAAATATCATAGCAGGCATCATTTTAGGTGTACCAAATTATTTTTCCATTTACTTTTTATTATTGGCATTGGAGGCCTTCAATAATAATGGTGCATATTTTTTTCCCATATATAATGTGGGCATAATCATCCTCTCAGCCATACTTGGAGTAATAATTTTTAAAGAGCAATTATCCAAAGTCAATATTGTTGGCATTATTCTTGCAGTACTTGGCGTATATCTAATTTCAAATTAATGAAATTAAGACAAATGTATTATAATGACTAGGTTTTAAGCTAATTGTATCATGAAAAAGAATTATATTGTCATATTAGGAATTTTATTATCGATAGGTGCTAATGCCAAATTATTTACTATTGGACCAAAGTTGGGAATAAGCTCATCTAAGGTAACTGTAAATGAGACAGTAAATGGTATAAGTTACACATCAGGTAATGCAAAAACTGGGTTTCATGGAGGGGTATTTGCAAGGGTATCTCTACCAGTATTTTATGTGCAACCTGAATTACTGTTTACAGCAGCAGGGGGTGAAATTAAGTCGCAAAATGATATTATTACGAAGATAAATTACAACCGACTAGATGTACCTGTAATGCTGGGGTTAAAATTTCTGAAGGTAGCCCGTGTTCAGTTTGGACCTGTGGCAAATGTCTTGTTAGCAGCAAACTCTACAACTGCCGGTGTAAAAGAAGCGGTAAAAGGCAACTATAAAAGTATAAATATTGGCTACCAAGCAGGTATAGGTGTAGATATATTTAAATTAGTAGTTGACTTAAAATATGAAGGTGGCTTTGGGCCATTCGGTGAAAAATTTGGCAGTAATAATCAATCAATCAACCTCAATCAATCTAACAGCCAGTTCATCCTAAGCTTAGGATGGAAGCTATTATAATTAATAGCACATTGTTTTAATTAGATGGATGAGAATGCTTAGAGTATTTGGTAGGCTTTTTGATGGATTAATTTGGTTAATTTGCATAACTGGTACAGCTTATGGAGGCCACTCCTTTAAGGAGGACATTAAGTTTAAGGAGATTGCTGAAGATATTTGGATCTATACCACCACAAAAGATTTAGATAAAAGGGTAATTTCCTCCAATGGGCTCATCATCAGGACATCTGAAGGCATTATTCTTGTGGATACACCTTGGGATACAAAGCTTACCCAACTATTAGTAGAAAAATTTAAAAAAATAAATCAAGAGCCTATTATTGGAGCATATGTTACACATGCTCATTATGATAGAATGGGTGGTATCAGGTATTTAATTGATAACCAAATACCCGTTTATGGTTCAAAACAAACGATTGAAATAGCCAAAAAAAAGGGATATACTACTCCAAACCAGGCATTAAACTACAAAGATACCACCGTGATTCATGGTGACACCTACCTAACATTATTTTATCCAGGTAAGGGACATGCCCCTGATAATATTGTAATTTGGCTACCTCAAAGCAAAATTTTGTTTGGAGGATGCTTAGTAAAGTCTTTAATTGATAAAGACTTAGGCGGCGTATATGATGCTGATATTAAGAATTGGTCCATGTCGGTGATGAATGTCATCAACCGGTTTCATGATATAGAAATTGTCGTACCAGGCCATGGCCCTTGGCGAAATACAGAACTTTTATTACATACTTTAAAGCTTATTGAACAAAATAAGTGATTCTAACGTATAATTAATTGTATTAAAAATCTAATTTCATTCATTTCTTTTATTTTTACTATATTTGGATACCACATTATAGTAATGGGGGTAAAATCTATGTAAATTTATACCACCAAAAATAAGTTCGATGTTTGAAGTAAAATCAAAAGAAAAGATGGATGATAGCCCAAAGGAATATATTTGGTTTAAAAACTACCCCAAAGTAGTACCTCATACTGTTGATACAAAGGCCTACAAAAGTGTTGTAGAATTAATTGATCAAAGCATTCAAAAGCATAATGAATTAATTGCATTTACCAACTTTGGAAAGTCCTTAACTTATAAACAACTAGATCCACTAGTCAATAACTTTGCTTCTTTTTTAGTACGTCAAGGATTAAAAAAGGGAGATCGAGTAGCGATCCAAATGCCCAATTTATTGCAATATCCAATTGTTTTATTCGGTGCGTTACGAGCTGGTCTGGTGGTAGTTAATACCAATCCATTATATACTTCACGAGAGATGAAGCACCAGTTTAACGATTCGGGTGCAAAGGCTATTATTATTCTAGCCAACTTTGCTAGCGAATTGGAGGAAATCATTGCCGAAACTAAAATTGAAACAGTAGTAGTTACTGAAATTGGTGATATGGTTGGTGGGCTTAAAGGCAAAATCATGAACTGGGTAGTAAAATATATCAAAAAAATGGTTCCCAAGTATCACCTACCTCATGCTATCACTTGGAAGGATGCTATGAAAACAGGAAGCCAAATACCATTTAAAAAGGTAGACGTTGGGCTTGATGATTTAGCTTTTTTACAATATACTGGTGGCACAACGGGTGTTTCTAAGGGTGCCATGCTTTCTCATGGCAATATCATTGCAAATGTACAACAAACCTCTGCCTGGATGCTCCCCAAATTAAAGGAGCAAGAAGAAACAATTATCACGGCACTGCCGCTTTATCATATATTTGCCTTGGTGATCAACTGCCTGCTTATGTTTAAAATTGGCTCAAAAAGTATTTTAATTACAAACCCTCGAGACATGCCTGGGTTTATTAAGGAACTAAAAAAAGTAAAATTTACGGTTTTCACAGGAGTTAATACGCTTTTTAATGGATTGTTAAACCAAAAAAATATTGGCGAGGTTGACTTTTCTAACCTCAAAGCTAGTATTGGAGGAGGTATGGCTGTGCAAAAAGCGGTTGCCGAACATTGGAAAGAAGTAACTGGCTGCTCTCTTGCAGAAGGATATGGGCTCACGGAAACTTCTCCGGTAGCCACATGTAATCCCATTGATGATACGGAGCGTTTAGGAACGATTGGTATGCCCGTACCAAATACAAATGTTAAACTTGTAAACGAAGAAGGTCAGGAAGTTGGCTTTAATGAGCCCGGTGAACTGTGTGTCAATGGACCACAAGTTATGCAAGGCTACTGGAAAAAACCTGAAGAAACCAAGGCAACTTTTCTTGATGAAAAACAAGAGTGGCTCAAAACAGGTGATATGGCAACTGTAGATGAAGATGGATTTTTCAAAATTGTTGATCGTAAAAAAGAAATGATTCTGGTATCGGGTTTTAATGTGTACCCGAATGAAATTGAAGATGTGCTTGTACAACACCCTAAAGTGCTTGAAGCTGGAGTAATCGGCGTACCAGATGAGCGTTCTACCGAAGCAGTAAAAGCATTTATTGTAAAAAAAGATGAATCTTTAACAGAGCAAGAAATCATTGACTTTTGTCGAGAATACCTTACTGCTTATAAAGTTCCTAAATTAATAAGTTTTAAAAAAGAACTACCTAAATCCAATGTTGGAAAAATTTTGCGACGCGTATTGAAAGAACAAGAGTCTGCGCAAAAACAATAATTTGTTTTTTTTTCAAAAACTATTGGTGAAAATAATAAATTTACCTAGTTTTGTCGCCATTGTTTGGTGATGTAGCTCAGTTGGTAGAGCAACGGACTGAAAATCCGTGAGTCGGCGGTTCGAGCCCGCCCATCACCACTCAATTTTATTTCCCCGCTTCACCCACTTTATCTATTTTGACTGAAACCAATTTACTGAATTAATTTTGCTAATTTCATTGAATATTTAACGTATTTCATTACTTTTTGTTGAACTTGAGCTTCCATTAGGTCTTTAACACGTATTATGGATCACTCAATCTAATATTATGCACTTAAAATATCTGTTGTAGATTAAGTGTGTTTTGGCTACATTTGTACCTATGTATGTGCCTTTTGAATCCTTACACGAACATTCAAAAATCTGGATTTATCCAGCCAATAGAAGATTGACAAAGTCGGAAGCTGACATTTTGAACGAAAGACTACTTGCGTTCATCAAAATCTGGGTCAGTCATAATGATCCTGTTGCAGGAAGTTACGAGTTAATTAATAACCAAATACTCATAATAGGTGCCAACTTAAACGGTGGTCAGATTAGTGGTTGCTCTATTGATAGTTCCGTAAAGGTTATTAAAGAGTTAGAGCATATTCTGAACTTAGAATTTACTAATCGATCAAACTTATATTTTTTAGATCACAATGGATACAAGTCAGTTGCACTTCATCAACTTGATCAGTCCATACGAGAGGGGATCATTCATGAAGATTCAGTTTTTGTAGATATGTCAATTAATAGGTTTGATCGATTTATGATTAACAAGGGCTACCAAAAAGCTGGGACGTCCTTTTTGAAGCGATATTTTAATTAAGAAAGGGCAAAATTATGAATGAAGCAATAACAATGACTAAATTACTAACATTAAACCAAGAGCACGAAATTTTGGGTGCTAAAATGGTTCCATTTGCAGGGTATAATATGCCTTTACATTATGGGTCTGCCGTTGATGAGCACCATCATGTACGCAACCACGTAGGTATGTTTGATGTGTCTCATATGGGTGAAGTCATCGTTAAGGGGCCACAAGCAATAGATTTTGTGCAGTGGATTTCAAGTAATGACGCTAGCAAACTAAAAATTGGAAAAGCTCAATATAGCTGCTTACCAAATAATACTGGTGGAATTATCGATGACCTTATCGTTTACCAATTAGAAGAACAAACTTATTTACTTGTTATAAATGCAAGCAATATCGAAAAGGATTGGGCATGGATGATGCGGCATGCAGAAGATTTTGATGTGGAGCTCGAGAACATCTCAGATGAAATCTCCTTATTGGCCATACAAGGCCCAAAAGCTGTGGAGTTACTCCAAAGTCTTACTCCTGCAGATTTAAATGAAATTCCTTTTTACCATTTTAATATTAGTGAAGTAGCTGGAATTGAAGATATTATAATTTCAGCAACCGGATATACGGGTGCTGGGGGATTCGAACTATATATTCCTAATAAAAATGTAGCGCATATTTGGGAGGCCATCTTGAATAATCCTTTGCAAATTGATATAAAACCTGCTGGCTTAGCTGCGAGAGATAGCTTACGCCTAGAGATGGGATACTGCTTATATGGTAATGATATAAATGATGAAACCTCGCCGTTAGAAGCTGGGCTTGGTTGGATTACTAAATTTTCGAAAAAATTCGTTAATTCTGATCATTTATTGAAGCAAAAGGAAGAAGGTATCACCAAAAAGTTAGTAGGTATCTCCATGATCGAAAAAGGCATTCCGCGTCAAGGTTATACCATCGTAAACGAGCTAAATGAAGAAATAGGTATCATTACAAGTGGGGGGCACTCGCCATCTTTAAACAAAGGTATCGGACTTGGGTATGTTCAAAAAGAATATGCCAAGGCAGGCAGCGAAATAGGCATTCAAATTAGAAATAAAGTGATAAAAGCGAGTGTTTCGAAACTACCGCTACTGGAGCATGCATAGCATTTATGGAAAAAGATAACGTCCATCCGATAAAACTGCACCTGGCCCTACTTCCCATTGGGATTTTGATTGCACTCCTTACAATAAATATCCTGTTTATTTCAAAAGATGATGGGTTATATGGCTCCAACCAGCTCATTTTACTTTTTGCGGCGTTGGTTGCCGCTTTTATTGCTTGGAAAAATGGTTTTTCAGGTAATCATATCTTTAAATCTGTTTTTAAAAGCATCAAAACAGCCTCTAAGTCAATGCTTATACTCTTGATTATTGGGGCACTATCAGGTACCTGGATGCTCAGCGGCGTAGTACCTACTTTAATATATTATGGGTTAAAAACGTTAAACCCTACGATATTCTTCGTTGCAGCTTGTATTGTTTGCTCTATTGTATCCATTGCTACTGGTAGTTCTTGGTCTACTGTAGCAACAATCGGCAAAGCCTTGATTGGGATTGGCAACACCTTAGGGTTGTCTCCTGCCATGACAGCCGGGGCAATTATATCAGGGGCCTATTTTGGTGATAAAATGTCACCATTATCTGATACTACTAACCTGGCGCCAGCAATGGCCGGTACCGATCTTATTACGCATATTCGTTATATGTTATGGACTACCATTCCATCCATTCTCATCACCTTAATTATATTTTTAATCATTGGGCTCAGCGTCGAAACAACCGGTGAAATCAGCAATATTGATACGGTCCTTCATTCGTTAGAAAATAATTTTAATATTACACCATGGCTTTTAATGGTACCGCTAGCAGTCATTGCGCTTATCATTTTTAAAGTACCGGCATTACCGGCACTTTCAGTAGGCACATTACTTGGTGGCGTCTTTGCATATTTTTTTCAGTATGATTTAGTTTTACAGCTTACAAGTGATAACAGTACGCTTGAAGCAATTTGGGTGATTGTAAAATGCATGTTTGTAGATACCTCCATCACTACAGAGTTAGAGCTACTCAACAGCCTTTTGTCTACCGATGGTATGTATGGCATGCGATATACAGTATTTTTGATTATTTGTGCGATGGCATTTGGGGGAGCTATGGAGGCTGGAGGTTTACTTAAAAGAATTTCTAGCGCAATCATAACTCTTGTAAACTCTACTGGATCTTTATTTGCAAGCACCGTTGGTACCTGTTTATTTTTTAATATTACTGCATCAGACCAATACATTGCAATTGTTGTACCAGGTAGGATGTTTGCCAAAATATATAAGGAAAGGGGCCTCAAACCACAAAATTTAAGTAGAACGCTGGAAGACTCAGGTACTGTTACTTCAGCACTCATACCTTGGAATACTTGTGGCGCCTATCATTCTGGCGTGCTTGGTGTGCTTACATATGCCTACTTCCCATTTTGCTTCTTTAATATAATTAGCCCGTTTATGACACTTGTTTATGGGTATTTTGGAATTAAAATTGCCAAGGAGGAGGTTAAAACACCCGTTAATCATATCGATGAGAATAAACTTGCCAATAATTCATAAACTCTTGATTATAAATCTATTACAATTATAAATTTCACACAAAATACTTGGTTTTTTCATGAAAATTCACTACTTTTAATTAGCTAAAGCAACAGGTCTAGGTATTTATTTTTTAGAAAGAAAATTTTTTTACGTGTTATTTAAGTCCAAACGATTAGAAGAACGCCAGGAAGGGCTTTATCAACTCAAAGAGTTATTTAACGAAAAATCAAGAACATTGATTATCCACTATTCTTGTGAGTCATTTCATACCATCCATGGTTTTGCCCCAAGAATTACTTCCATTTCAATTAGAAACTTAAATACAGGTCAAACAAAGTCATACTCTATTCACTTGCAAGCGCAATTTACCGGAAAAGATTTCAGAAATTTAGATACGAAAGATTATAATGCCCTCGAGAAAGAAATGCTAGAGAGATTTTATGAGTTCGTTATGACGCATGGAGATTGCCGCTGGGTGCATTGGAACATGCGTGACTCAAATTATGGCTTTGAGGCTATAGCAAACCGGTACCGCATTTTAGGTGGCACCCCATTTTTTATTGAAGATGATCGCAAATACGATTTTTCTAAAATATTAGGAAAAATATATACGCATAATTATGAATATAACAAACCTGATGGCAGGCTGCTCAACCTAGCTCGCAGGAACCATATGAACACCAGAAATGCACTTGCTGGACCTGAAGAAGCCCAAGCCTTTGAGCAAATGGCGTACCTTGACTTACACCGCTCTACCCTATCAAAAGTAGACATGATTGGTCATATAGTAGATCGAACTTACAAAAATGAGCTTAAAGTACTTGCAAAGCCCGCCAAAGTATATGGGTATACCATTCCAGGAATTATTGAAATCATTAAAAACAACTGGCTTTTGATCATGCTTTGGACGATAATGACATATCTCATTGGCGCCGCCTCTGAGCCTTTAGTTCAGAAATTTTTTGGCACGAATTAATGAATTTAGCATAATTTGTTCAAAAAATCAATTATAATGCGCAATACATACTCTTCTGTAGAATTTTTTTGAATTTTGATCAAAAAAATAAATAAATGATTTGTTTATTCTAAAAATCTAATTAAATTGAATTCCGACCAATTAGTATTCCAACCAGCTACTATTTTTAGTATTCTTTGATTAAACTAATCGTTTTGAATTTTAAGACTAAACAATTAAAAGAAAGTATTCAGACCAATCCAAGTTCACCAAGGCCAAGTAAAGCTGTGAAAATGAATACTCCTTTGGGTAGTGACATCATGCAAATGATGAGCCGAAGTGGTGAAGGCACAAAAGAAAGCGAACTTATACAACTAATGTCTTCAAGCTCTGGCAAAGACTTGCCTACAGCATTGCAAACGGAGGTTGAAAACTTATCTGGCCAAAGTATGGATGATGTAAATGTGCATTATCAATCTGAAAACCCCAAAAAAGTTGGCGCCCATGCTTATGCTCAAGGCACCGATATACATGTGGGGCCCGGTCAAGAGAAACATCTGGCACATGAGGCTTGGCATGTTGTGCAGCAAAAGCAAAGTCGTGTACAACCTACTCTACAAAAAAAAGGAGTCCAAATAAATGATGATTCTGCTTTAGAAAAAGAGGCAGATGAAATGGGAGCAAAAGCTGCTAGCCAGTCTAATAACGATACTAAACAAACCCAACTAAAATCTTCTACAATTCATAATGGGTTAATTCAAAAAGCTGAAGTCGATTTTCGAAATAAAGAACCTATTACTTGGGCTGGTTTTATGGCAAAGCTATTTGATGATGATACTTCAAGTGCTAGTGACATTATGAAGGATACTGAGTTAAGGTTCGCTAATAACTATCATGATCCAGATGAACCTATTAAACGTATTGAAGCAGCTATTATACTAAACCGATATGCTGGGATACAAAATGATATAGTTATAGGCCCCATTCGTGATTTTGATGATATACCAGCAGATTCTTGGATGCATAAACATGCTCAAATCTCTCGAATGCATGGAATTTTTATGGGTACTGAAGATAATAAATTTCAACCATTTGAAAATCTCAATACTCAAAAACGTGCTCAATTGGTAATTGACCGAGCAAATCAAGTTACCCCTATTAATCAAGAAGTCTCGATCCGTTCTATACAAAGTATTGTGGGTTTAGCAGATGATGATATCAATGGCTTCATGAGTGAGACTACTGAAAATGCAGTTTCAGACTGGCAAAACGCTCAGGGGATCAATTCAACAGGACAAATAGATGAGACAACACTTAATTTATTAGTGGCAGAAAGAATTGGGAATCAAAATGAACGCCACGAAGCTATTCGAATGGTAGCTGATTATTATAATATTGATTTAACAAAAGATACTCTTACCGTCTATGCTAGTGAAAACGCTAATACTACGACTACGTTTGAATACGGAAATCGAGTTGTGGAAATAGGAACGAATTTCTTCACCAGCTCCACAGCATTGAGGGATGAACTTAGGGAGCAACTATCGATCGAACATACTCCTATGGTTGGACCAATGCCTGAAGCTCCCAGTTTATTAAATGCCGAAGAAGTAACAAGTGCGATTTCATTTAATAATGATAAATTGAGTGATTTTAGATCAATTTCTTGTATTCAAGACCTTTTAGGACTCCGTATTACACGAAAAATAGATGCAGACTTTGTACAATATATTGCTCAGCTACAGCAAGATGCAAGTATAGCAATTACAGGGCAAATTGATGAGTCAACTCTGGAGCATATATACAATACCATGCGGGATGCTGATAACTTCAATGCAGGCATCAATTTAATCATAGACTATTTTGATATGCCAACTTATACCTTAACGTCAATTTTTGCAGATTCAGGGTCCAGTAATGCCTCTACAAATAGAAATGCATTTGGTCCTACAAGAGTTGAAGTTTACGAAACAGGCTTAAATCAACCGTTTGCTGGGGTAGTGCATACTATTATGCATGAATTGGAACATGTTCGACAGCATCGAGAGGGCATTGCTAGTTCAGACACAAGAGAATTTTTAGGTGAAGCTGTTGAAGTGATGAGTATAAGTATGCCAGAAGAAAATCTGCATGGTCTCTTAAGTGATGCTAACCGACTTTTAAATAGATGGCAACTTATGCCACTTGATGATCAACAAGCTTATTGGGCACGTTTTGTTGAAGTAAGAACAAAGCTTCACGAACGAGTACCCAGCCCAACCGGAGATTGGGTTGATTTGTTGAATAATTATGATGCTGAAACTGACCCAAATCCCTAATAAAAAATTAATTTGATGTATAAATTTTATTATTTACTAATTATGAGTTTGTTTACTGAGGTTAATGAAAATGCTATGGTCGGTTCGATAGTTCTATTTTGGAACTAACTTTAGTTCCGACAACTTCTTTGTATCTTTCGAATGATCGTTGCATTGTAGAAATTACACTCACCAACGTTTCATCTGATACAGTATTGGTAAATAAACGTTTAAGTATTGGTTATGAGCGCTCTATATCTAGAGAATTATACCTCAAGATATATGATGAAGCAAGTTGTCAACTTGTTAGTTCTCCAGCATTAGATTATGACCGTCCTGATGCTGGTAAAGATGAATTTATATATCTTAAACCATTAGAATGCATTACAACAACCGTAGATATTTGTAAGTGGTATAAGATAAATTTAGAAAAAGGCAGACATGAACTTTGTGTGAAAGCGTATTATGAAGCAAATGAGCATTACAACCCATCGGTGCCGGAAGAGGTTATTGACGGGGTATTTGAATCAGCCCCTACCAAAATAATTTGGGAACAGAAATAAGGTTATGGTAAGCAGCTCCAACAAGCCATAAGACTAAGCACCTAATTATTTTATGAAAATATACTCCATTGAGAATTAGATTTAAAAAACTCATTTTTCATATTAACATTCCAATATTCTGCTACATTACTATATAAAAATAAACAAAACTTAACACTAAAACCATGATACTAATGATAGAATAAAATACACCCCCACGAAACGAAACAAGAACACCCAACTATTTTAATACAATTTTACACTTAGGGATAATTATGGCTAAATATTAACCATAGCTATGCCATTGTATTGAATTCATTTACAACTAAACTTAAACCAAAAATGAAAAAAATCAACTTAGTCTTTCTTATTAATTTATTAATCTTAAACACATTATTTGCTGTCAAAGACAATGAAGTAGTGGCTGTTGTATCTTTTACAGATCCAACCTTTGAAGTCGTTTATCATTTTAACAATTTATTTCAAAAGGACGAAATTGTAAAGGATGAGGTAAACCCTTATGAGCGATACACTACCATGCTTACTGAGGTAATGGTAGATGCATTTGTTAATTCAAACCGCTTTACGGTAGTGGACCGGACTCACCTCGATAAAGTTATGGCAGAGGCAGATCTTCAGCGTGGTGACCGATTCAATGATCAAAACGCCGTAAAACTCGGTAAGTTATTAGGCGCTAATTATATTGTTACTGGCTATTTAGGTAGTATTGCCGTATCAGAATCGCGTGATAGCAAAGGTAGGCTACAAGGTTACTTAGCTCGTATCGACTATACTATGAAGATGGTAGATGTTGAAACAGGTGAAATTAAAAGCACCGAGCGCATAGATACCAAAGATAAGGATGAATTCTTTTTTGGGTTACTAAGCACAAGTTATCCTACACCTGAAGAAGCTATTTCACAATCAATCAGCTCATCAGTATACTGGGTGCGTAATGGTATCAACCGTATTTTTCCCATAACTGGGCCACTATTTGAAGTTAGTGCTCAGAAAAAAGGCAAAGCTCAAGAAATAGTCATTGCGGTAGGTGGTAAATATGGTGTAAAAGAAAAAGATGTATTCGAAATAATTGAAAAGAAAGCTGTTACACTTAATGGTGAAGAAATTACGCGTAGTATTAAGGTAGGTACGGTAAGGGTATCAAGAGTAGATGATGAGAATTTCTCAACTTGTACGGTAAAGAAGGGGCACGAGTCTATTTTAAGTAAGTTTGATAATGGCACGCCATTAGAGGCTGTAATTAAAATAGATGAAAACGATGACAACTAACTAACCATTTATATAGTTGTAAGGCCAAGCTAGGCAAGCCTAGCTTGGTTATTTTTTCTCTTAATTTTTATTTAAACTTCTTTAAATCACTCCATCCAAAGGTCCACTCAGGCGTATAAAGCTCACTTTCATCACTAATTTTATACCATGGACTTATTTGTGTTTCATTGTAATTTTTTAAGATATGTATCTCCTGCGCTGGCATATAACTTTGAGCTAGCATAAAAATTTTTTCACCAGTATTGGCATGAACAGCCATATCGATCACAATAACTGCATGCCCTGGGAAGCCCCCTTGAATAAATACATCGCCAATGCTTAATTCTTTTGGATTTGTCACAGGCTTCAATTCCTTACTCAAAGAATATGTGCCAGCATAAGTGTAAACTAAATCTAAATACTTTTGGAAGGTTTGATTGGAGTAACTTGGCTGAGCTTTCTTAGTCCATGTCACTTTATTACCATTGATGTGTGCCCGATAGCCCTCTGCATATTTTTTATAATAAGCTACATCGCCACTTGTAAAGTTGAAATGCAAGTCCTCATAATTTTTTTGATCAAATAAATACTCGGCACGTAGTCGAATTACTGCATCGGCACATTGTTGGAGGTCCCTTTTACCAAGAGGTAAATCTAGAACAGCAACATGCACATTTTGATCGGCTTTTGTAGTACCATCATAAAGTAATACAGGGCTGCCTGGTGCTTTTAATGGTAAACCCCTTAGAAATGCTCCAAAGCTTGCAGCTGGCTGCACCGTTCTTTTGTAACCATTCGGTACTAGTAATTCTTTAACAAAACCCTGCGCAAAGCTATTATTTGCCCCTATGATGGAAACAAGTATGGATATATAAGTATTAATCCCAATAAAATTCATCTATTTAAGCTATATTTATAATTATCAACGAATTTGTTGGGAGTAAATTATTATTTTCAAATGTTGCTTCTCAAAATTCAACATTTTTGTGTAAGTTCAAGTTTACAATTTTACACTTATGGCTATCAACAAAGAAATTGCAACCTTAGAGCAATACATAGAACATTCCGATAAACTAAATGATGCAGTGTCAGAAGCTCCAACAGGCTGGCATATCGATCATAGTTTAAGAGTGATCATTGGGGTGTGTAAATTGCTTCAGCGCTCAGATCCGAATGAATACAAAAAACAGTTCAACTTAAAATGGAAAGGTATACTCGTTACAAAAGTATTTCCTAGAGGAAAAATTCAGGCACCAAGTATAGTGAATAATGAAGATGAAATTACGCAGGAATCATTACATGCGTTACTCCAAAAAGCTAAGGAATTATTAGAAATCATTAAAACTTTGCCTAGCAAATCGCATTTCGAGCATCAAATATTTGGAACACTTGATAGAGATCAAACGATTAAATTTTTGGGATTACATACCCAGCATCATCTAAAGATAATACAAGATATTCTATAACATGAATCAGTAAAAAGGGCCACCCAAATCAATGGATGACCCTTGCACCCATTTCTATAAGAAATCTTTTATTTTGTTAACCATATGTAAAGTATATATTATTTAATGCCATAAGGGAAACACTTTATTCCATTTAATTTATTTGAAATACATGAATACACTAATTATTAAAGAATTAGAGAGAGGAGAAAAGTCAGGTTTTATAATAGGTTTTAATAAAAACGAATTTCTCAAAATACTACATCATAAATACTTGATGAAGTAGTACTATTAAAGATTAACATCTAAACAAATAAAAAAGCAACCAAATGATTGCTTTTTTGGGTAAAATTTTTTTCAGGCTACTAATCCATTTGATCCAAGAAATTATCAAGTTTTTGAAGGCTATCGTTCCAGAACTTATCATAAAACCCAAGCCAATCTTTTATTAACTTCAATGTCTCGATCTCAGCAATACAGATCTTCTCCCGACCATGTGTGGCTACATTGATAAGCTCAGCATCAGCCAGTACCTTAATATGCTTGGTAACACCCTGCCTACTGATATCAAAGTTCTCCGCTATTTCGGTAATAGTCATTGTTGAGCTAGCCAGCACCACAATATGAAATATATCACGCCGTATCGGATCCGAAATGGCCTTGAAAATCTTGTTTAATCTCTGTTTATCAAGCATTTACAGGAGATAAAAATTTGGTTAAACTTTCAATGCAATTGGCCCAACCTCCGCTGAAACTCTCGAACATCTTAACGGCCGTGTCACCAGGATATTTACTTATACCACTATGCACTAGTGTCAGCAAAGTGCCCTGCTCATTTTCTTCCAATTGCCAACTCACTGTAGTTACTACCTCTGTGCCTTGCACTATCCAAGTATAGACAAGCTCAGTAACTGCCTTTGCTCTAAGCACTTCACCTGTAATGTTTGTACAATCCCCCTCATTCTCTCCTTCATGCGTAAAGATATACTTATAACCAGCCTCTGGCTTAAAGTCAGCCTTCAAAAACCAAGTTGAAATTTGCTTGGCATCGGTAATAGCATGCCATACCTTATTGATGTCATGCTCAAATTGATGTTTTTTCTCGATTACGTCTTTCATATTATTGAGTTTTAATAAATAAATATGCAACCATATAGTTGCAAATATAAAACTAATTTTATTAAATCCAAATTTCTCTTCGTAACGCATTAATAAATTTTAACTGTTGTGCATTTAAAAAAGATAGTAAGCGGTATTTGGTGTAATGGCATATTTCATTTTTATGGTCAAGCTCTTCGTGCCGGTTTCAAATGAAAACGCTTAGTTTTTGGACGATTTTGCACGTTGTCCGTCGTTATTTTGATCTTTTAAAACTTTTTCTATTACCATCCTTGCAGCATCTTTCACTAAGGTTGAAGTGTCGTTTTCAACAATTGTTTCAAGTATTTTAACTAAATCCTTTATTCCAAGTTCCTCAAGATAGAAAGGAACTTCACTTCTAATCATTTCATCGGAATCTTTAAGGAATTTAAGTAAAGTCTTATTTACATCAACTTTAGTATCATTTATTATGAAACCGTTAAATGGTTCAAAAACAATATAATGTCTCATTGCCATTAATCTATAATGAGGTATTTCACTATTCAAGGTTTTGTAGAATTTTTCTACTCCTGTTAAATCTCCCATTTGAGCTAAATAAAATGAAGCTTTATATTGATTTTCAAGATACCCTTCTTCATTGACCATGTTTAAAAGTACTTTTTTTCCTTTATCTTTTTTTCCTTTTAGAACGAGCGACATAGCACATTCAATTTTTACATCTGAACGTATTTCAGTTGATATGATATTTTTAAGGTGTGTTAAGAGTTCATGATTCAAGCTGTCATTGTTAAATGAAATTCGTCCGAGGATAAATGCCGCATTATATGCACGCCAATCTTCTTCTGATTGTAAAACATTTATTAATGAATCAAATGATAACTCAGGTATTTCAGAATTATCTCTATCTGATAAAGATAAACTATTTAACAATGAATAGATAGATTTTTTCTCACGGTTAATAATCTTTGGAGTCCGGTATGGTAATCCAGCATCTGAAATACTTATAATATAAGAATTCATTTTTTTTTTATAGTTTACTTCTTTATTAGCAAAACTCGAACATCCCACTTGTAAAAAAATTGAGCAACAAAGAAGTACTATAAAATAATCTAATTTCATTTTAGTAGCGGGAAGCTTTCTTGGTTAGTTTATAGTGTTTTTCCATGTTTTTCTACATCTTCGGCAAGTTTTTTATATGCAGCTTTTCCATCAGCATATGCACGAATTTCTCCAGCGTATGAACCATGAGAAGTTCCTCCCCCCTTATACCATTTAAAGTTTTCATTAACAAGTTTTATTCTTGACTTCTCAACCAATTTTGATACTTCTGTTGCACTTGCTATTCCTGAGCTTATATTTCCCGCTTCAAGAGTTGCCTTTACAATTGGCAGTCCCGAAGATTTTACCCATCCATAATCATCTGTTCCATGAAACTTTTCATGCTTCTCTACAAGGGCTTGTGAATAGTATTTAGTTCGAGGTGATTTATGCGGTGTAGTAGCACTTGGGGTTAAATCATTCTTTATGTCAATATAGTTAGATTTGGTTATTACAGCATCTGTTGCAGAAGGGACATTTATTCGACCACCAGAATTTGTGCCCCAAGGACAATTTATGTCTAAATCCGCTTTAATTACACATTTTGAACTGTTGAAAGCATGGGTAATATTTTCGAAAGCAGGTTCAAAACTTTCTTCACCAAATGGGCTAACAGGCTTTCCCCCGGGTTGACTAAATGTACCAATTGTAACTCCAGATACTACTGGATCATTTTTTTGAGAAATTATATTATTATTTCTCGTTTGAGTAAAATTTAGATTTATATCTGCCACAACATTACCTTTTCCTTCTTTATTACTTATACTTACAGCTTCACTCATTTCTTCTGTTCCCTTCCAAAAGCCTGATCCTGATGGTGTAACTATATTTGGAATATGGCCTATTTTAGGACTTTCTAAGCCAACCTCATTAGCCTCTGAACCCTTATTCTCTTCAGATTCAAATGATTCTTTTTTCTTTATATTTGACTTAGTTTGAGTACTCGATGAGTTGGCCATTAGCTGCATTACATTCCGCTCTTTTGGAAAAGAATTACTATTTGCCATGAATTGAAACATAGCACTATCATTGTCCCCCATGGAATAACTCATCACAGAACTAGGAGATGATGTACCTAATTTCTTTGATGGTTGTTTCGAAATACTCTTAGTTTCTGCTGTTTCTTCCTCAGTAAAATTTCCCAAAACAAAAGCTGATTCAAAATCAAGAATAATTAAAACAGTTTAACCCAAATTAAGCATTTTAAGAATTATTTTGCTTTTTAGAACTGTATATCATAGAGGTGACCTATCATACAGAGAAATTTTAATAATTTTAATTCTATTGCTAAACATTAGTAAACTGCTGATAATCAGATAAATAATTTTTAAAGATCCTATTGCTTAATTTGGGTTTAATGTAACTAAAATTTTAAGATAAAAAAAATCTTTATGACCTACCAGTACATTTAGAAAAAGGATTATACTGTAAATCCAAAGTACCTGAGTTTGATTATTAAGTAATTGATTTTTAATTTTTTATATGTTTTATGTCTCATTTTTTGGGCGTATCTTTTAATTTATTAAATATATTTTGCTAATTACGTTCATTATTTGCTCTTTTTTTCATTTATAAATCTTGTCACTAGCTCTTTTATTTTTTTTTATTTGGGGGTTGCCTGGGCAATGCTTTGCATCGCCCAGGCCG
>JAUIFR010000039.1 GCA_030430325.1 Bacteroidia bacterium
ATGATGGCTTTGATACCCGCTTTGGCAGCTACCTCAACACAATCAGCAAACGGGAAGAAGGCATCTGAGGCTAATACCGCACCTTTTACATGCTCTGGTTTAGTCTGTCTGATGGCATTTTCTAATGCCCAAATTCTACTTACCTGACCAGGACCTACTGCCACAGTGCTGTTGTTTTTAGCGAGTACAATAGCATTGGAGTGTACATGCTTTACTACTTTCCAAGCAAATAAGAGATCTTGAACTTGATCTGAAGTAGGTGCCAGGTTTGTCATTACTTTAAGATTATTTTCATTAATTATCTTATTATCAGCACTTTGAATTAATAGACCGCCTTGAATTTGTCGAAGCTGGAAGACCTGATCACCTTGACCTATAGGCATTTTGAGTACGCGTAAATTTTTCTTTTTTTGCAAAATTTGCAGCGCATCTTCATCAAAATCTGGGGCGATGATGACCTCCAAAAATATAGCGTGCAGTTGCTCGGCGGTCTGTAGGTTCACACGTCGGTTAAAAGCAATAATCCCACCAAATATTGATTGAGGATCAGCAGCATGCGCTTTCTCAAAGGCTTCATGAATGGTTTCTGCCGTGGCTACACCGCAAGGGTTGGTGTGTTTAATAGCTACCGTAGTCGGCTGCTCAAAAGTTCTAACAATATTTAAGGCACTTTGTGCGTCGATATAATTATTGTATGAAAGTTCTTTTCCTTGCAGCTGCTCGGCTTGAAGTAACCCATGCTTGGCTAAATAATACGGTTTTGATTGATAGCAAACCGCTTGCTGATGGGGGTTCTCGCCATAACGTAGTTCAGTTATCTTTTCGAAGGCCAGTATGAGTTTATCAGGAAAGGTTCCCTTATTTGTTTTTTTATTAAAATAAGATGCGATCAAAGTATCATAATAGGCTGTGTATGAGAAGGCTTTGGTCGCCCAGGCCATCCTTTTTTCTATTGGAATTGTTTCATTTTTACTCAATATTGATTTTAGTTCATCATAATCATTGGGGTCAGTCAAAATAGCAACATGTTTGTAGTTTTTTGCAGCTGCCCGAATCATGGATGGGCCACCTATATCGATGTTTTCAATGATCTGATCATGATCTTCAGGGTGTTGTTGCAGCGTTTGCTCAAATGGATATAAATTATTTACGATTAAATCAATCGAAGGAATATTGTATTTTTCTAAGAATTGCCGATGTGAAAACTCATCCCTTTTGGCTAAAATACCTCCGTGAATATAGGGGTGTAATGTTTTAACACGCCCATCAAGGCACTCCGGAAAATGCGTAATGTCCTCTACTTCTATTACCTTTATACCATGTTCCACCAAATGTTGGTAAGTGCCACCTGTCGAAATCAATTTCCAACCAGCAGTAATCAAAGATTCAGCAAGAGATACAATACCTGTTTTGTCAAATACACTTATTAATCCATATTTCATGGTATTCCATTTTAGTTGGTTTCTAAATTCAGTGTTTTAATAAAATGAGTAGCCTTAACCATGTCATCATGCAAAATTCGATCTTCCCTAAGAGGGGCCACTTCGCCTCTAAATTTTTGATAAAGTTGCTCAATAACAGGGGAGCTCTCTAGGGGCCTCCTAAACTCAAAAGACTGAGCTGCAGTGAGTAATTCAATACCTAATACCTTATACACGTTTTCCATAATTTTTAATGTTTTTGTGGCGGCGTTGGCGCCCATACTCACATGGTCTTCTTGCCCATTTGAGGATACAATAGAATCCACCGATGCCGGTGTTGCCAATTGCTTATTTTGACTTATGATAGAAGCAGCAGTGTATTGTGGAATCATTAGGCCAGAGTTTAGGCCAGGGTGTTCGATCAAAAACTCAGGTAATCCGCGTTGACCAGATACAAGTTGATAGGTTCTACGCTCACTAATGCTGCCAATTTCTGCTAGTGCCAACCCAAGGTAGTCTAAAGTTAGTGCTAATGGCTGTCCATGAAAATTACCACCAGATAATATTTTTTCTTCCTTATAAAAAATATTAGGATTATCAGTTACACCATTTATTTCAGTGATAAATGTATGGGTAACATGCTTAAGTGCGTCTTTGGAAGCCCCATGTACTTGCGGTATACATCTAAATGAATAGGGATCCTGCACATGTCTTTTTTCATGTGCCTGCATTTGGCTTCCTTCAAGCAATGTACGAATGCGCTTGGCTGTCTCTATTTGGCCAATATGAGGCCTAATTCGGTGAATTTCCTCAGAAAAGGGTTCACTACGGCAATCAAAAGCCTCCAATGACATTGTTCCAATAAGATCCGCCAATTTCAGTATACGCTCTGCCTCAATGATACACTTTAGGCCGTATGCACTCATAAATTGGGTGCCATTGAGTAAGGCAAGTCCTTCTTTTACAGCAAATGATAAAGGTTGCCAACCAAGCATTTCGTGTGCTTTTTTTGAGGGCATTATTTCACCTTTATAATAAACAAGTCCTTCTCCCATTAACCCAAGGGCAAGGTGAGCCAGAGGTGCCAAGTCGCCAGAGGCTCCTAGTGAGCCTTGTTCATAAACCAGGGGATACAGCTCAGCATTATAAAAATCGACAAGCCGCTCTACCAAACTAAGTCTAACACCGGAGAATCCTTTTGACAGGCTAATAATTTTTGTTAGCATAATAGTTCTGATCAGGGAAGGAGGCAGGATTTCTCCCATTCCGCAGGCATGTGATTTTACCAGTTTTTCTTGTAAAATGGTTAAATTTGTATTCGTAATGCTGTTTTTATATAGTGACCCAAATCCAGTATTTATACCATAAATAGGTTGTTCTGTTGTATTTATAACCTCTTCAAGATATAATCTACTGGCATTGATTTGTTTTTTAACCGGCTCACTTAACGTTAATTTTTTAGCATCCAGTAGCATGGCTGTTAATGCTTCTTTGGTCAGGAATTCATTTTTAAGTTTCACCAGTTCTTCCATAAATTTGAGTCAATAGTCGATATTTAATCAGTAAAAATAGCCTGCTCTAAGCACTATTGCAATAGTTTCAAAAAAATTGATTTTATAAGCTTATAGCTGTCATTTTAGCTATTAATGAACGTATTTTGCAAAATTTGTTTAAAAATATTAATTAAATAATCAATAAAAAACATAATTCTTATATATCTATTCTGGAGTAAGTTATCAGAATATGTGCTGGAACTTAATAATCGAATTATTTATGCTATTATTAAAACACTACCAAATTACCTCAGATTTATAAAGAAAATCATTTTATTATCTTGAATATTGCCCTTATTTTGTAGTCAAAAAATAAACGTGAGATTTGCAGCAATAGATATTGGTTCTAACGCCATTCGGTTTCAGGTAAGTCAAGTGATTGATAATGAAAGCTCTTTAAATCTAAAAAAGCTTGAATACATGCGGTTTCCATTAAGATTAGGGCATGATGTATTCACCCATAAGCGTATTCTCCCAAATAGTAAGGATAAATTTATCCAATTAATGCGTGCTTTTAAGATCCTAATGGAGCTTTATGAAGTACATGATTATATTGCCTGTGCCACTTCCGCTATGCGTGAGGCTGAGAACGGACAAGCTTTGACAGATCAAGTTAATGCACAATTGGAGGGTTTTAAAATTCATATTATTGATGGTATAGCTGAGGCTGAGTTAATTAATATGATTATCCAACAGAAGCTATCTATTGGTAATTATTTACATATTGATGTGGGGGGAGGCAGTACCGAACTTAATATTTTCCAAAATGCTCAAAATATTTCAGCCAAATCATTTGAGTTGGGTTCGGTACGCAGGCTTAAAAAAGAGGATGGACCTGAGCAGTGGACGGCTATGAAGAAATGGATTGGCAAAAACATCAAACCCTATAAAAATGACATTATCGCAATAGGTACAGGTGGAAATATCAATAAAATATATGATATTGCTCAAATAAAGAGTGTAAAACCCATTTCTTACAATAAAATTGAAAAAGTAAAATCAGAAATCGAAAAGCTAACGATTGCCCAGCGAATGAACATATTACAACTCAATGCCGACCGAGCGGACGTGATAGCATTGGCTGGCGAAATATACTTGTCGGCTATGAAATGGGCTGGTTGCAAAGAAATGATTGTGCCAGGAGTAGGCCTTAAGGACGGATTATTATTATATTTATACCGAAAACATTTTCTTCCAAGTTGGAAACCTTTTTTGGCATTATCCGTATGATAATAATAGTAAGCCGTATCAATGATTTGATATAGTTGCATTTTATACAGCGTAATAAATTAAGACTAAAACTTATGCAGCTTTCTTTGCAATTTTGTATCTATGTATAAGCTAAAGCCACAATCAAAAGTACTCGTTACAGGTGGTACGGGGCTGATCGGGACGTCCATAGCCAAACACCTTATTAATAAGGGTGTACAGGTAAATTATTTGAGTCGTTCGAGTAGGCAAGTGGAAGGTGTGCAGGTCTTTTTATGGGATATTGAGAATGAATCCATTGATGAACGAGCACTTGATGGAGTGGAGGTAATCATCCATTTGGCAGGTGCAAACGTAGGGCAAGGGCGCTGGACAGAGTCTCGAAAGAAGGAGCTGATTCAGAGCCGAGTGAATGGATCAAAATTATTGGTAAATACCCTAAGTAGCATCTCACACCAGGTAAAAGTAGTGGTTGCCGCTTCAGGGATTGGCTTAGATCCACAGCCATGTGATGAGCCATTATTTATTAATGATTTGGCCAAAGTTTGGGAGGCCAGTATATTACCAATCGAGGAACATACCCGATTAGTTGTGCTACGAATAGGTATGGTATTGAGTAATAGAGGGGGGGCGTTAAAAAAGTTGGTGGGGCCAGTGCGCCTTGGGTTAGGTGCTGCAATTGGTAATGGTGATCAACAAATTGAATGGATTCATATAGAGGATCTATGTAGGTTGATCTTATTCGCTATTGAAGAAGATGTAAAAGGAATTAGGTATGGTGTTGCACCAATTGCAACGACCAATTATGATATGATTAAAAAAATGGCATCTATTTTGCATAGGCCATTATGGCTTCCAAAAATTCCTGGGCGTATTTTGGAATTGATTTTAGGGGAGCAAGCGAGTATTGTTACAAATGGGAAGCAAATTGCTGATCATGAGAAAAAGTGGCAAAACTTTAAATTTAGATTTGAATCAGTGAGAGAAGCTTTAATCGACCTACTCACTATGTAAGTATTTTTATTAATTTGTAAAGTATGGAAGATCAATTAAAAAAAGATATTATAGAAAACGGCAAACAAAAATCAGATGATCACAAAATAAGAAAGGCCTTTAAGGAACGGAATTGGAGTGAGATCAAAAGTTCAGACTCATGGTCAATTTTTAAGATCATGTCTGAGTTTGTGGAAGGGTTTGAGAAGTTGGCCAAAATTGGCCCTTGTGTGTCTATTTTTGGATCAGCACGCACGCAGCCTGATCATAAGTATTATATTATGGCAGAAGAAATTGCTGCCAAATTGGTGCGACATGGCTATGGTGTGATCACTGGAGGTGGGCCAGGTATCATGGAGGCTGGTAATAAAGGTGCACACAGCGAAAATGGGAAATCAGTTGGGCTTAATATTGTTTTGCCTTTTGAGCAAAATAATAATGTGTATATCGACCCGGATAAGCTCATTACCTTTGACTACTTCTTTGTTCGGAAAGTGATGTTTACGAAGTATGCACAGGGGTTTGTGGTGCTGCCTGGTGGTTTTGGCACATTGGATGAATTGTTTGAAGCACTCACGCTGATCCAAACTAAAAAGATTGGTCGTTTCCCCATTGTATTAGTAGGTAAAGAGTTTTGGAGCGGACTAATAGATTGGGTAAAGGAAATTTTACTGGATGGTGAGAAAAATATCAGTGCGGAGGATATGGATTTATTTAGCGTGGTAGATAATCCTACCGATGCGGTGAAGGCCATAGATGAATTCTATTCGAAATATTTATTATCGCCAAACTTCTAGTTTATAAAATATTATTAATCAGCTATTTATTAACCAAAAAGGCAAAATTAGGATTAATTAAAAGTAAAATAAACCAATGAAAAAATACCAAGGCATATGGCAAATCACTGCAGTATTTGTTTTGGTTGCCTATCTTGGTTATGCTCAGCTTGAATCGGATGTTCCCGCGCAGCATCAGTTTCATCCACCTAAGGTTAATGATCATGATGAGTACGGTGCGTTTCAAAATGCCCGCAGCTTTGAACTGCCCACGTCATTTGAATTCGCAGGAGAGCAAGTTCCATTGCATATTCCAGATGTGAGTGAACGCTTTGATCGGGAACTCATGGTGAATATGTATTGGCACTCGAGTACATTAGGTATCATGAAAAGAGCCAATCGGTTTTTACCCTTAATTGACTCGATCCTTAAAGAAAATAAAATACCATTAGATTTTAGGTATCTTCCGCTTATTGAAAGTAAGCTTATGAATGTGCGTTCACCAGTAGGTGCGGCTGGGTTCTGGCAAATTATGGAAAAAACAGGTAAGGAACATGGCCTCATTATAAATGATGAAGTGGATGAGCGCTATCATGCCATTAAGTCAACCGAAGTAGCTTGTGCATACCTAAACTCAGCACATCAAATGCTCGGCTCTTGGACCTCTGCGGCAGCATCGTATAACATTGGTATGGGGGGACTACGCAAGCGATTGCATCAGCAAAATACAGACTCTTATTATGATTTATACCTAAATTCAGAAACGTACCGCTATGTATTTAGGCTATTGGCCATTAAAGAAATCATGGAGAACCCTTCTAAGTATGGGTTTTACTTGGATAAAACCCATCTATATGAGTCAATTCCAACATATAATATAAGATTGGACACCTCCGTGAGCAATTTAATTGACCTAGCCGAGTCTCTAGATATCAATTATAAAACGCTTAAACTTTACAACCCTTGGCTCAGAACAAAGAGCCTAACTATTACCCCCCCGATTAAGTGCTATGAGATCACGATTCCTTATGGAGAGGATTTTCGGCATATGCCGAAGATGAGGTAATAAGTACTCACTTATAATTTTAGTATTGCTATTGGATTGGTGATTTGTTGAAAACCTTTTTCTTTGTTAGACACACTCAGGCGGACGGTATCGAAAAATTCAAATCAGCTCGTAAAATTTCTTAATAAAACAAAATCGGTATAATACATTTAAAAACCTAAAAACAATAACACAAAACACATATATCTCTATTTACAACACTTAAGATTCAACCTATAATAAAATTAAACTCAATTTTAACCAAATTTAACTAATTTCATTGAAATTAAAATTAATCTCGCCCCCAACTACCCCAACAATAATTTTTGTGATCAGTAAGTTTACGCTTATATTTGGCATAAATATCGCTAAACATGAAACTCAAGGAAGTAACCAGTGCTCCGCTAAAAGCTGATTTTTTAAAATGCCCGGTGCGCTTATACAAAAATGACCCCAATTGGATTCGTCCGCTAAATAAAGACATTGAGTCCGTATTTGATACCAAGCAAAATAAATTACTGCGCCAAGGACAATGCATACGCTGGGTGCTTTATAATGATAAGGGGAATATCATCGGGCGAGTGGCCGCATTTATTAATAAACAAACAGCTAAAAAAAACGATCAGCCCACGGGCGGCATGGGCTTCTTCGAATGCATCGATGATCAAAAGGCGGCATTTATGCTCTTTGATGCCTGCAAAAACTGGCTTCAAAAGCAGGGCATGGAAGCCATGGATGGCCCCATAAATTTTGGGGAGCGCGATAAATGGTGGGGCTTACTCGTGGATGGTTTTTATCCCGCCAATTATTGCATGCCCTACAACCCACCCTATTATCAAGCACTTTTTGAAGCCTATGGCTTTAAATTATACTTTAATCAACTTACATTCCATCGCTTGGTGAATGAAGGTGGCTTAAATGAAATAGTAAAAGAAAAAGCAGATCGTATCTTTCGAGATGAGGCCTATCAATTCCGCACGGTTAATAAAAAGAAATTAGAGCAATTTGCAGAGGATTTTTTAACGGTTTATAATAAGGCATGGGCCAAGCACAGCGGTGTATCTGCCATGCGTAAAGCACAGGCCGTTGCGCTGATGAAGTCAATCAAGCCCATAATGGATGAGCGGCTACTAGTTTTTGCCTACTATAATAATGAACCCATCGCTTTTTACCTGATGCTACCTGAGATTAACCCCCTTATAGGCAAGTTAAATGGGCAATTTAACCTGCTTGCTAAGCTTAAATTTTTATATTATAAAAAAAGAGGCTTGTGCAAAAAAATGTTTGGTGTGGCCTTCGGTATCGTACCTGAATTTCAGAAAAAGGGACTGGAAGGAGCCATCGTGGTCTATTTTTCGAAAATTGCATGGGATAAGAGCTTCCCCTACGAGGAATTAGAGCTCAATTGGATTGGTGATTTTAATCCTAAAATGATCCGGGTGGTCGAGCAAATGGGCTGCAGTGTGCGCAAAACACATCGCACATATCGTATGCTTTTTGACCCGAGTAAGCCGTTTGAGCGCGCACCGATTATTAAGTAATTAAAGTGTTGTATGGGTTGTAGGAGGTAAATTTCGAGTTTTTTATTTTTTGTTAAGTGTTAGGTTTTTCATTGGTATTGTGCTATTTCATTTGGATGATTTACCTGAGTTCGATTAATAAGTAATTGAATTTTAATTGTTTATATATTTTATGTCTTTTTTTTGAGTGATTTTTTTAATATCTTCAATGTATTTTGATAATTACGTTTATTTTTTGACCTTTTTTTTCAGGTTTTCCTTTTATAAATCTTGCCACTAGCGATTTTATTTTTTTTATTTGGGGGTTGCCTGGTCAATGCTTTGCATCGCCCAGGCCGGGCTGCTTGCGGGTTCCGTCCTTCGGACCCGCCCTAAAGGGCGGCCGCCACATCCCTAACCCAAATTGCATTATTCTAATTTTATTGTTCAAATTTAATCTCTAAATGAGGTAAAATATATTCAAATAGAAATAAAAATTCAATGAAATTAGCAAAAATTGTGTAATATTTTTAAATTAATGAATAAAATTTGCAGAATTTAATCAATTTATTTGATTAAAGCTATTAATTATTTGATTATCATTGACTTAAAGCGGACTTAAGCTTGTGTTACGTCTATTGCATTACCAAGCTCGTCTTCGTAATTTTTAATTGTGTATTTATCAACAATAGCATATTTTGTATTTTCCCAAGTTGGCTCAATATTTGTTGTAGCCTCAATTTCTTCTAAAGCAGCCTTAAGCCTGGGGGCATTTAGTTGATAAATATTCGATTGTTCTTTTGCATTTATATCATAGGGTAACCAAGCATCGCAATCGGTAATGATTCTTATATCAAAAAAAGTAAATTGAATGAGAAATACACCCTCATATATCGTTTCTTTTCCTTGCTCGGACAAAATTGAAGAATTACCAAACAGACTTATTGATCTAGCGAAAAATTTTTCTTTAAACTTAGCGGCAGCATTTGCTTGAATGAGTTCTTCTAAATTTTGGAAATTAATTCCACCATTAATAGAAAAAAATTTACCTGCTTTATTTTTTTCTGGATTGATTACCCCCTCGACGGTTATTTTTGCTAAATCAAATAGACTATGTTTGGCAAGTATAGATAGTATTGAAGTTAATACTTCGATACGATTCTTTTTTTTTATTTGATCTTTAGGGTCAAAAATGGAGATGGATCCCATACCAGCCTCAAAAAAATCGTAATGCCATTCAGCTATGCCATCTTGTCCATCATAATTACGCTTGATGATCATTGATTGTATGTTTTAATAGTTCCATCGCTAAATTTAACATTTATTTTAACATCACCAAATTCACCAGAATCTATTCGTTGTTGCAATGTATTTTCTCTAGCTGATTTTACAAATTCTTTGTAGCTCATATTTTTTAACTCTAGCTCAGCAAATTTATTATAGTTTCTTGCATTCTTTAACTGATTAACTGCTTTTGTCAAATTACTAAAGAATGTCTTTATTCCTGTAACATACTTTAATTGGTAGGCAACTGAAGGAACACCAGGAGTAGTTGATTCTGCTCCCACATCAATATCAAAGCCAGTTTCTTTTGGGGCTTGTGATTTTTCAAAGAATATTTCTTTATACCCTTCTGCCTTCAGTTGATCTGCTTTAGCTAGAGCTTGTAATACTTTCGTGATACTTAAATCACTTCCTTTTTTTATACTTGAAAGTAGTGTTTTGTAACCCGGTCTACCACTATATTCACCACTAATAATTCTTTTTGCTAGTAATTCGCCACCACCTTCATTTTTTAATTGCTTTATAATTTTACTAATATCTCCTTCCTTTAGTTTCAAACTTTTCTCTAAGGTATTTCTTAACTTTGCCTCTAATGCTTGATCATTAAGTTTTGGAGTTTCTTCATATACTTTTGGTTTGCCCTGCTCATTTCCCTTAGTCTCAGCCTTGGTTTCGGCTTTAGTCTCAGCCTTGGTTTCGGCTTTAGTCTCAGCCTTGGTTTCGGCTTTAGTCTCAGCCTTGGTTTCGGCTTTAGTCTCAGCTTTGGTTTCGGCTTTAGTCTCAGCCTTAGTTTCAGTTCTTGTTCTAGTTTTTGTCTCAGGTTTTACTTCAGTTTTTGCACTCTCAGTAGTTTTTGCGCGACCACGCCCTTTAAACATTCTAAGTCCAAGTAACATCATGGCAAAAGTAAATGTACCTGTAATACCCCTTTCCCATTTATCTGCAGCACTTAGCTCTTCACCTGTTACTATATCTTTTCCTCCTAGATCCAAAACAAAAAATAATGGGCTTGTATATTTTAGCATACCTGATTCGTACATACCTGTTATTCCCAAGGTATCGAGAATAGCAATCCCAATTGCCTTACCGGTCTGCCCCTCTAATTCTTTTTGATTAATACGACGATTTAAATTTTCAATTAGGCTGTAGACTACCATAACAACAAAAGCAATCTTAACAGCAGCTGCAAGAATTGCCCCTATTGCTGCTATTGCAGCTGCAATCCCTGCTGATAATGCTACAATCGCAAAAATGATCAACCCTATAACTAAAACAACAGCAACAAAGATTAATAGGCCGATAACAATGCTTTTTAACCCCCTCCAAACTCCTGATAACCATGATTCATTGACTTGTTCAGCAGCTTCAGTAGCCCGATCTTCTAAGGGATCTGTTAGTGGCTTTTTAGCTTCCTCTAAACCATCGTCCGTTTTTTCTTTGGCTTCCTTACGAAACTCCTCAGTTGATTTATTAACTTCTTGTTTTATTTTGTTGATTTCAACGTCTACTGTTGCCATGATTTGAGCAATCATCTGGCTTTGTTGTTTTCCAACTTGTGTAATAATGTTTTGTGATTCTGTATTAAATGAATCTAAGCATTTTGCCAATGCATTTTGATGACTACCTTGTGCTTTTTGTGCTCCACTAATTGCTTGATCGGCAAGTTTGGTAGCTCCATTTTGAAATGCCTCTCGACCACCAGTTAAACTTTCACACCGAACTGTGCCCAATTGCTCTAATTGCTTCTTGCCGTCCATTTCAAGTGTTGCAATTGAATTTTGGGCTTGAGCGATTACGTCCTTAGCTGCCTCACTATCTGCATGCTCAGTAGCTCCAATGGTTCTTTCAATCTGTTGAGTTTCTAGTTCAATTTTTTCGGAAAAACCTGTTTCAATTTTTGTAAGCTCTGACCTGCCATTTTGCTCAGAGCTCTTCATAGAGCTTATCGCACTATTACTAGACTGTTTAATTTGTTGTACAGTCTGCTCTTCTGATTCATCGAGATGATCTAGCGTTGAAGTTGTAATTTGATCAATTTGACTACTTAATTTACCATGTAAGCTGTTTAAAGAGTCGATGGCAGCAGTCTCACTTTTTTCAAGTTCCGGAAGTAAGCTTTGCTCAACATCCATAAGAATTACATCAACCTTCTTATTATATTTATCATGTTCAGCCTTAAACTCATTACCATTTTCCTCTAATTTAGCTTTTATGCCAGGTTTTTTAGCCAGAATATCATTTTTACTTTCACGTGCTACCTTTCTTGCTGCTTGCCTTTGCTTTGGAGCCTCTTCTTCTTGTCCTGGGTATCTTTTGGCTACACGTTCACCAACCTCAGTACATTCATTCCCTGCTGCATCAAGTTCTTGGTTTGCACGATTTGCCTCATTTTCAATAATTTGGTCTATGATTGCCTTTTGATCAACGATATAAGCATTGTATTCTGTTTTTCGAGTCAAGAGTTCCTTTTTAGCCTCCTCCTTTTTTGCTAATGTCTGTTGCTGTAAACTACTGATTTGAGTTTCTAATAAACTTGATAAGGCATTTCTTTGAGTCTCTGCTTGGGCCTGGATTTGTTGGCGGATAGATGCAAATTGGCTATGAATTTTATCTACTTGGCTAGCCATAATGCTTTGGACAGTTCCAATTTCTTGACTAGCATGGTTTGACAGTCTTGATTGTTGATTTGAGCATTCACTTTGAAGATTGCTTTTAGCTAAATCTGCAGTACAACGTAGGTTAAACAATTCATTTTTAACAATTTCTTGCTCTTTATCTAGATTAGTTTGCCTATTTAAAGTTGTTGTGTTTTTTTGGAAATCTTCTACCGATATATCATTTAATTGGGGTGTTAATGTAGGGAGTTCAATTCCACGACTATTGCCATTTGAATTTTTGGTATTTGGTGCGGATCTTTTTGCTTTTCCCTTTTTAGACGCTACTTTACCATTTTCTTTATTTTTGTCTTTATTTTCATTGCTCGAATCACTGCTTTTATCTTTGTTATTTTCCTTATCTGCCTGGTCGTTCTGATTACTTAGTTCTCCTCCTTCTTTTAATTTTTCCTCATTTTCATCGGTTCCTTGTTCATTTTCTGCTTCTTTATCTTCTGGCGTCTCAGTAGGCTCCAAAACAACCGGCCCATCTTCACGTTTCTTTGCCTTTACCTTCCCATTTGAAGTGGCCTCATTAAGCTCTTTGTTCATGAGCTCAGGCTTAACTTTCGACTTTTGGCCTTGTCGTTCTTGTCTTTTTTTCCAGACGGCATCTTCCACCACGACGAAATGCTCACTCAGTGGATCATCTCGGTCATCTTCGAGCTCCATCAAATCCGTGAGATCAATTTCATGTTTATCTAAGCCTCGGTACAAAAAGTCCTTGCCCATTTGGTATTTGGTTCAATATCAGTTGATAGTAAATATAAAGCTCATAAGGGACCCTATTCTATAAATAAACATAAAAATATGGATAATAAGATCCTATTTATTAATGGTTCAGAAAATGTAAATGTTAAGGTAATCGGCTTTAAATTATAAAAAAAAATAAAATCCAAATCAGATTTCAATATATTTAGTAAAATATATTGAAAAATAGAATGTAATTGGATAAAACAATGTTATATTAAAAAAAGTAGAGTGATCTTGGGGGATTAGCTCCTCAATATTTGGGGGAAATAGCTCATTTTGTTATAGATTGTAATCTTTAAATCTTAAATACATAGCATTGATTATAAATACTTAAAGATACTAAAACTCATCCAATACTTAAAGAAATTTAACCCGCATTATTCCCTCTAATATTTTCAATAATTAAAAATAAAAAGCTGCCTCTAGTTTTAAGACAGCTTCTTCTTAACGGTTTGCCAGCTACGGACTCTCGTCGCTTTGCTCCTCGACCTTCCATGCACCTAACCTAAATGGTATTTGCTACTATTTTTCGCTTGCGATAAGGAACATTTTTCAATTTTTTTATATGTATTTTTACGGATAGTTATGTAATTCTGAATATATTTTGCAGAATTTGATCAAAATTGATAATATTTTGAATATAATTTGCCAATTTTGCTTAAATTAGATCATCATTACTCGATCTCAGGCTCCTGGTACTCATACGCACCTATATCAGGTAATTCATCACGGACGTTTCCATCTAAATCACTGAGAATAGGAGTATTACTCCCAGCATCAATGGCTGGTGAGAGCGAGTCTAAGCGATAATTAAAATTGATAGGATCCTGAAACTTCAAAAAGGTCATGTCTTGGCTAATGATGTTATGCTCTGCTAATTCTTGGTCACTGGTTTTTATAATATTATTCTCTAACTTTAATCTACTTTCAGGAATTTCGAATGTTGTTTCAATCTCCTGTGGATAGGTCCCCCAAATGATCGATTGATAAATGTCAACCGAAGAAACTACGCCACTTGTATCAGAAATAATAATTGCAGGTGTTTGCCTAAATACACCTATTCCCAAATTTACAAAGGTACAGTGAATAAATTGACTTACCCCACCTGTATGGCTTACTAGTGCGTTACCGCAGTTATTTATTAGCGTATTGCTAACTAAAGTTACTCCCTTTTCATTATTAATTTCCAATCCATTGCTAGCAATATTTTCAATAATACAACTAGTAATAAATATTGAATTATTAACAGAGGGCCCTATTATTTGAAGCCCAGCTGAAGCATTCCTAATTGTAACACAACTAATACCCAACATATCTTCAAAATTGCTTACTGAATTCTCGATATATACCCCTTGCCATTGGCCAATCACATTTTTTTTATCCAACCTTGAATTTGTTAATAGAATCCTATTTTCAGGAGTAGCGTTCATATTAATAATTGAATTTTCAACAATTAAAGTGGCATTTTGATCAAAAAAAATCTGAGCGCCTGGTTCTATGGTAAACTCTGTTTCTTGAACTAAAATAGTATCCTCCACCAAAATTGGCTTTCCCGCTTTCCAAACTGTAGGTTCTTTAATGACTTGTTTTGGTTTTTTGATGGCATTTTGGGACCAGCCCAATATTTTAATTTCTTGAATATTCGTTGGCCATTTAAACGCCAGCACATCTTCAACCAGCTGGGCCGTATCAATTCCTGTTTCAGGAAATTTTACTTCGAGCAACAAAAGTAGGCTATCGCCCCCTTCCAACACTATGTCTTGAAAAGTACTCCCAGCCATTCCATTAACATAAATTTGATATGGAGATTGTGGAGTTAAGAGGCTAATTTCTGAGAATTGCATAGCCCTCGAATGCGTGTTTTTAACGATCAGTCGTCTAGTTAAGCTAGTACGACCTGTAAACAAAGTATCAAATTGAATGGTATCAGCTGAAAACTGAACCAAAAGGTTTGGGTTTGTATCAATATTTTGTTCATCAGGCAAGCATGCCGTCCCAAATACTACAAACAAAGCTACATAAATATAACCAACCTTAAACTTAAATGCTTTCAACCTTTTCAGTAAATCTTTATATAATAAACGGGTAAACCGACCAATTTCACATATTCAAACACTTATTTCTTTACAAGTATTTAGTTTTTAAACAAATTTTGCAAAATTCATTCAAATATAATGGATTTACCCTCATATTCATGCTTCAACCGATCAAATTATACCAAGTTTGGTGTCCAATTTAACTTCAATTGATGTACCAATTTTATCAATTTCAAAGAAACTAAAGTAAAATAGTATTTTTATTCTTGTTCTCCCATCATGTTCATATTTTCAGAAATTCGAAGCTTTTCGACAAATTCTTCAATATTTCCATCCATAATGGCTGATAAATTATACACTGTTAGCCCAATACGGTGATCGGTTACCCTACCTTGGGGATAATTATAGGTTCTGATTTTATCGGATCGGTCCCCACTACCTACCATTGATTTACGCTGTGCGCCTATTTCTTCCTGCTGTTTTTTAAGCTCAATATCATAAAGCCGAGAACGCAGCACTTTCAGTGCCTTATCCAAATTTTTCAGTTTTGATTTCTCGTCTTGACAGGACACAACAATACCTGTAGGCTCATGTGTAAGCCGAATAGCTGAATACGTAGTATTTACAGATTGCCCACCAGGACCTGAGGAACAAAAACTATCAATGCGGACCTCGTTCATATCCAACTCTACTTCTACTTCTTCCATTTCAGGAAGTACCGCTACACTCGCCGCAGAGGTATGCACACGTCCTTGGGTCTCTGTAGCCGGTACACGTTGTACCCGATGCACACCGCTTTCAAATTTTAGCATCCCGTAAACTTCCTGCCCAGAAATATTGGCAATAATCTCTTTATATCCACCAGAAGAGCCTTCGGTTAAACTTATTATACTTAACTTCCAGTTCTGGCGTTCGGCAAAGCGCTGATAGAGCCTAAATAAATCCCCAGCAAATATGGCTGCCTCATCACCGCCTGCTCCGGCCCGTATCTCCAAAATGGCATCTTTGCTATCATTAGGGTCTTTGGGAATCAAAAGCTGCTTCAACTCACCTTCTTTTTCAGAGATTTGTGGCTCTAGCTCATCAATTTCGGCTTTGGCCATATCCCTAAATGCTTCGTCCTTCTCTTGATCCAAAACTTCCTTTGCTTCTTTTAGGTGTGTCTGTAGCTTTAAGTATGCATCGTATACTATCATCACCTTATCTAAGTCTTTATACTCTTTATTTAACTTCGAGTATTCCTTAATATCAGCGATAACCTCCGGCTGAATCATGAGCTCCTTCAATTGCTCAAACCGTTCTCGGATGGCTTCTAACTTTTCAATCATCTTCGCGCAATTTTCAATTTACCCTAAAATTAGGGGGACATTTACTGAAAAACAATGATTTTTTGATTATTCCTCCATTTCCCAATTTATGTAGGTTTAATTTAAAAATAAAAAAGAATTTAAAGTGTATCCATCACATATTTGTTAGGATTGATTTTATCCCTTATAGAAAGTATGAATTTAAGTTTTAAGCAATTTACCATTTAATATAGATAAGGATTTTTTAACAGATGAAGAACATCAGGCTAAGTATTGGCAATCGAATCATACTAGGTTTTTTAGTATTAATCATTTTATTTATAATAAATGGTACTGTTAGTATTTTAACGCTAAGTAGGAGTAATAACCTTTCGTTACAATCATCTACTATCATCAAACCCTCTGTGACAGCGATAGAAAAATACATTTTGTTAGTTACTCAAACTAAAATGTTCAGTACCAACTGGGTATACCTTCAGAAAAATGTAGAAGATAAAGAAGAACTTGTCAAACTCTTTGACCAAAGTTTTCCTGTATTAGAAAAGGAACTTAAGCTGCTCAGTCATTCCTGGCAAGATCAAGATGCCGTAACTATGTTGGATGCCACAATTGATAAAGTAGATTCCCTACAAATGATTATCAACGATGAAATTATAAACATGCTGGTAAGCTTTGAAGATTATGAGGATCCCATGAAAAAGCTTGGCACGCAAGAGGTAATAGACGCCAAAGTTTTACCGCAAACTGCTACGATTATTAATTCATTAGAAGAGATAAGAGCATCCTTGAAAAAAGTGGAAAGTGAAGTGGAAGCAAGCACAACAAAGGCCTATCAACAACTAGGCTTTATCATTATATTATTTGGTATATTAACCCTGGTTATTGGAATAATTTCTAGCGTATGGATTGCTCGTGCTATCACCAAACCAGTGAATTATATCAAAAATGTAGTACTCAAAATGAGTAAAGGTGAACTCCCTGAAGATAATCACTATAAATTTAACAACGATGAGATTGGAGAGATGGCAGATGCCATGGATAATCTCGTTAATGGGCTAAAAGCGACCTCTCAATTTGCAGAAAGTATTGGTACGGGGCTTTATGATACAGAATTTACACCTTTAAGTGATGGCGATGTGCTCGGTAATAGCTTGTTGGACATGAGGGATAACTTGTCAAAAGTAGCGGAAGATGATAATCGAAGAAACTGGGCTGCAGAGGGTCTTGCCAAATTTGGGGAATTACTTCGCAAACACAATGATGAATTATCTGAATTAGCAGATCAAATCATTTCAAACTTAGTGGACTATGTAAAAGCCAATCAAGGTGGTTTATATATTATAAATGAAGATGAGGAAGAGCCATACTTAACACTACAATCATGTTATGCTTGGGATAAGAAAAAATATTTAGAACAAAAAATTCTGAAAGGGGATGGGCTAACAGGGCAAGCGTGGCTAGAAAGCAATACAATCTATATTACGGAGGTACCACAAGATTATGTACAAATTTCATCTGGATTAGGAGAAGCCAATCCCAAAAGCATCCTCATTGTACCGTTAAAAGTTAACGAACAAACATATGGTATTGTTGAGCTGGCTTCATTTAATGCCTTTGAAAAGTACCAAATCGAATTTGTAGAGAAGCTGGCAGAAAGTATTGCCTCATCTATTGCTGCTGTCAGAGTAAATGAACGCACGCATAAATTGTTAGAAGAGTCTACTGAACTTACTGAACAACTTAAGGCTCAAGAAGAGGAAATGCGACAAAATATGGAGGAACTTCAAGCAACACAAGAAGAAATGCAACGAGCACAGCGCGAAAGGGAAGCCAAAGAGCATATTATTCAAAGTACAACAATGGTAATTGAGTTAGATGATAACCTAGCCATCAGCTCTACAAATAAGAATGTGGTAGAAACTTTAGCCTACGATACTGACTTAACTGGAAAAAATATTGAAGCGTTATTAGTAGACCCCTCTGTACTCCAAGCAATGAAACAAGCTCTTGAGTCAGAAAATAAAATTTGGTCAGGACTCGTTGAATTTATCTGTGGGAATGAGGGAATTGTAAAAACAGTAGTATCATTAGGTAAAATCACTGATATATTAACTGAAAACTCCAAAACGATTATTTATGCATCAGTAATCAAAGTAGAACAAACCGAGGGCGAGCAATAAAATCAATATATTTTGCAAATTTTATTGATTTTAAACTATATTTTGAATATTTTTTGCTAAATTCATTCAAATATATAATTTTTTTCTTTTAATATAATCACTAACATCTTTGGTCACCATATACCGAATCGACTGATGATTTCGAATGGCATTGCGGATAAAAGTGGCTGATATATCAAACAAAGGTGCTTTTGTCCAAACCACCATATGGTGATCTTTTAATTCACTTTTTTTTGTATTAGGCCTTGGGTAAACATAAAGTTGATGATGCTTTAGAATTTCATGTGAGTTTTTCCACTTCGGAAAGGAATGTAAGTTATCTTCACCAATAATTAGAACAAATTCATGTTGCGGATATTTGTCTGAAATAAAGGCCAAGGTATGTACTGTATAACTGGGCCTGGGGAGATGAAATTCAATATCTTTTACACGAAACTTAGGATGATCCACAATGGCTAATTCAACCATTTTGTAGCGATCAAAAGCATGTGCTAATTTAAGTTGGTCTTTGAATGGGTTATGAGGTGATACAATAAACCAAATTTCATCTAAATCAGTGGATTCTGCCATTACTTCAGCAATAATCAAATGACCTACATGAATGGGATTAAATGTTCCAAAAAAAAGTCCTATTTTCACGATGAATTTCCCTTATACCTATCTAATCTCATCTACCTCGCCAGCATCAGTTGCTTCGACAACCCCTTCATTATCTCCATCTTGTTGATACTTATCACAATTAAGTTCAATACTTAGTTTTTTCTTCGGCCTTTTAAATGGCCCTTTCTTTATCGGTATATCTGGGTCATCATATACCTGTAGCATGAACTTTTCATAAATTGGCATCGCTGTGCGTGCTCCCTGACCGGTACCCAGCGTCCTAAAGTGAATACTACGCTCCTCGCCCCCAACCCAAGCACCAGCCACCAAGTCTTTTGTTACACCAACAAACCAGCCATCTGAGTAATTAGATGTGGTGCCCGTCTTACCACCTATCTCATTACCATGCCTAATTTTACTACTTAATCCTAGGGCTGTACCACCACGCTCTTCCGTCGTTCCACGTAGCATATATAACATTAAATAGGCCACCTCTTCTGATAACACTAACCGTGTATTCGGTGTAAATTGCTGTAAAACATTGCCATATTTATCCTCAATGCGCGTAATAAAAATGGGCTCTGTCCAAATTCCCTCATTAACAAATGTACCGTATGCACCTATCAACTCATATAATGAAACATCACCAGTTCCT
>JAUIFR010000291.1 GCA_030430325.1 Bacteroidia bacterium
TACCAGCCTTCTAGGGAGAAGTATACCCAATTTTTACCCAATTATATAATAATTGTATTTGACTATATAATATGTTGTATATTGATCAGCGTACTAACAGTTAATAACATTGTTAAGCCTATATTTTTATTATCTTTTCCTGGTGAGTGCCTTACTTCTGAATATCCCTAATGATAATTTAACTTGTTTTTTCATTGTGTTGATTTTAATTAAAAAATTATTTTTCAAAATAAATAATAATACAATTACATGTATTATTTCAAATAATTGTCTAATTTAATAATAAATTAATACAAAAAAAGAAATTAGGCTTTTTATTTTAAACATCTTTGTTTTTTCATTTAAAATATTTGTATTATTGCATGTATTTTGCAAAATTCATTCACTATTCAAGTACGATTTTCAATTCCTCCCAAATCCCTTCATCATCCATTACTTTCATAATGTAGACGCCTTTTGGCAAATGAGAAACATCCATTTCTAGTTGATTTTCACCAGGTTGTAGCTGGTATAAGCCATTAAAACTTTGACCAGGATTAAGCGCATTTATAATTGAAATAGATAACTCCATAGCCTCATCCACTTCAAATACAGGCTTAAGTAAAGATTGACATGGATTTGGTACCCACATCTCATAATTATTACCTTGAATATTATTGACTATATCTCCTGGATTTGGCTGATTTGGCTCATCGTTTCCAAGCTCCTGTAATGATACAATGAGCTCATATTCCTCATGTGTGTCATAATCATAATCATAATAATTATATACATCCACATAATACTTACCCATGGGCACCGTGGTGTTAATATACTCTGGATAGGTACCTTTATTAAACGAATACTCCCCAACAAAATCCATATTGTTAAGATCACTTGTTAATGAAAGGTCAAAATCTGCTGGAAGCAAACCATATTGAGCCCCTTTCAAAATAATAGTTACTTCACATTGACTACTATTACAATTAAAATAAAAGAGGTCATTTTCTTGAGGGCAAATTAACCCTTTTATACTGAATGCTTCTAAAGGGTATTCGGTGGCTTGCTCTTCAATATCATTAGGCTCATATATATCAATACCACAATATATTTGAGCATCAGGATCAAAGTCAGCAACTTGGGAAAAGCTAACCAAAAGTTGGTATTCCGCATCTGGGGCAGTTATGGTTAAGTCAACCTCATTTTCAATTACCAGTGCATACCAGCCAGGCTCTAAATTGGTTAAATTTATTAATTCATCACTATTCCCTATCTCAAAACTGGAAGCATAATTTACATATTGATACCCATTTAATGAAGGTACCTCTTTCAATATACTTAAGCTAAAATCATGATCCTCAGGTATATCAGTTAAACTTGCACTTAGAGAATTAAATGCGCCAGTTAAATATATTTTAAAGTAATCTTTATCATATTCGTTGCAAATCGTCCCCTTTAATACGGTAAATCCATCTAATTGCTCATACGACTCCTCAATTACTGTTGCAATACTCGATGATCCATTTGGCTCGTTTTGATCATAATTTTTGTTACAATCATAAAGTACATATTCATCTTCATCAGCATGCGCAAAAAACTTATAGGGAAGTTCAATATTATCTTCTATTGAACTTATAGCTGCATAGTATTTACCTGGCGCTAAATTATTGGCAATTAATAACTCCGTTTCAGGGTTTGCATGAGTCGATAACGCAACTATTTCTTGATTTAAATCATAGAGATCAATTTCCATAAACTGCTCATGGTCAATTTTTTGTGCCTTAAGGTACACATTATTTTTTTCCAAGGTTACATCAAACGCATACCAATCCTCATCATTGGGGCAAAGTTTTGCAGCAGTGCCCCCCTTCATATGCGGCGTAAAGTTTCTCGGTGTCGCAGTAGCGGCAGAGCCATTTTCTTCATCTTCTTCATACGGATCTTTAGTACAAGCACCTATTTGCCAAGTGTTTGATTGCGTCAATAAATTCCGCTCATTATCATTTAATAGTACATTTCGCATGGCAGTTTTTTGCTGTGTGGTAAACATATACCTTATTGTGGAGTAATCCATATAGTTCACATGCATATCAACACTCTCACAAGAGACAAGATTAAACCCAATAATTTTACCAAAATTTGGTCCAAATTGATCTGGCGTATCGGTAAAACCATCATCAATATTACACCCTGACTCATCACTTTTCCCACCCCAAACATGGTCTAATCCAAGCCAGTGAGCTACCTCGTGTGTTAATACATCTGAAAGTGGCTTATCTGGAAATGGATCAATAACGATCCCATCATAAACAAATCCATCTATATGTGTGTCCGATTCAGGGCCATTAGTAAAGCCATTTAAATTGTAAACTTTACATACCCAAATGTTCAAATATTTCGTAGGGTCCCAACCTTCTATACCAATTGCTGGTTTTTTCATATCCCAACTTTCTTTACTAAATTTTTTGGTCGGCATGTACTGAGCAATTGCCCTGGATTGAATGCCTGAAAATGAATGGTCATCAGGATCTGTTCGGGCCAATTTAAATCTAATTTTGATATCATCTGCCGCACTTTGAATAAACTCAAGCGGTAATACCCCATCTTGAATCGCTTTTTGATACGTCGGATTCTCCATTTTGAAATTTTGATTTAGTTTTGATATCAAGGCCTTAGCCTCCTTATAGCCAAAATCAACCTCACCGCCTATGTAGTCAACTACATGAAAAACAACTGGTATAGTGTACTCTAAATTTTGACCCTGACGTGGCCTTAGCGGATTAGATACAATGACCTGATTCGGATCAATTGGTGGTGCCTCATAACCGCAAACTCCCATATTGAAATGGAAGCGATCAGGATAAGTTGGTATTTGGTTTTGCGCAAAACTATTAAGCGTCAAACACCACAATAGTAAAATTGTGTAATTCTTCTTCATTTTTTCGTTTTTGATTACTTGTAATTGATTATTTTGAATGTTTTTTGCCTATTTCATTCATTTATTAAAATAAAATGCAAACATTCGCTAAGAATATGTAAAAACTTATAGGGTGGTGTACAAAAAACTTGATTCCGTTTTATCCGAAACTACTCATGCTTAATAGGTTTTGAAGCCAATATTAACTTGTATTAATAAAATATTACATTGGAATAATATAATTTAATATTATAATCTTGACTTTTTATAAAATTATTTCTTACTTATACCTCATAATTTGAAACAAAAATTTGATTCGTATGAAAAACAAAAAATTAAAGTTGGAAGAGCTAAAACTTAATAGTTTTGTAACTAATGTAATTGGTTTTAAAAAAAACATATGAAACACACAATACTTTATCAAATTGGTGCCACTTATTTAGGCGCCATTTTTTTACCCTAGTTGTTCTTTTTTAATCCAAAATTCTACTAACAAATCTGGGTTTAAGCTGCTTTTTATTTAACTTGCCCGTATTGATCAAGCTTAAATATTTGTTATAATCACCATGAAGTCTGCTCCATTTTATTTGATATCACTGTTAGTTTGTGGCATATGGTGCTGTGTACCAGTTAGTACACAAACACAAGGCAATGCTCCAACATTAAAATATGAT
>JAUIFR010000292.1 GCA_030430325.1 Bacteroidia bacterium
TCATTCACATAAACCTTATTGGCGCAATAAGCATCTGCATTACGTGCAAGTGGATTTTGAACGTAAATAGATTTACCTTGGTACGTTCCACTTATTACCATCTCATTTTCTTGAGCTTGGGCATTAAACGCAATTAAGACGATATAAATCAAATACCTCATATTAGGCACAGTTTATATAAAATTCCACAATTATTAACAACAATGCAAATCTTTCAGGGATATAATCTTTTTTATTTGCTTATCTGAATAATTTAATCTTACTTACAGTAGATATTGTTGATTTTTTCGACCCGCTTCGTTAACTTTTGTTATTTGCTTATGTTACAATCCATGACAGGTTATGGCAAGGCCCAAGTTGAATCACCCTCTGCCGTAGTGCAAGTAGAAATTAAAACGCTCAATAGCAAATATAACGATATACAAATTCGTCTTCCACGAAATGCGTCTGGTCTAGAGTTAAAATTAAGATCATTATTTCTGCAAAAATTTGTAAGAGGTAAAGTAAGTGTAACGATTGAAGTAGAGCTTACCAATTATAAGCTTGAAAACTGGATGAATGTACAAGCATTTGAAGATATTTATAATCAGCTTAATGGCTTGTCCAATAAATTAGGTGCTTCGAAAAATGAGCTTTTTAAATTAACGTGGCAAGCCTTAGAACAAAATAAACAAGATGCTGATTTAGATGAAATTACAGAGCAAGTTATTGTAGATGCGGCAAAAAATGCCATCCAAGCTTGTTTACAGTTTAGGGTGCAAGAGGGAGAGGTTATTCATAAATCTATCCTGGAATATGTAACAACGATCGGGCACCATGTAACATTAGTTCAATCACAAGATAAAGAGCGTATAACTTCACTTAAGCAAAAATTACAAACTGAGATTAAGCGGCTCAATATGGAATATGACAATAATAGGTTTGAACAAGAAATCATATATTACATCGAAAAGCTTGATATTCAGGAGGAATTGGTGCGATTACAATCACATATCAATTATTTTAAGCAAACCATTAATGAACAAAACTCAAATGGTAAGCGATTACAGTTTATCGCTCAAGAAATGGGTAGAGAAATTAATACAATAGGCTCCAAAGCCAATAATGCAGCAATTCAGAAGAATGTTGTGCAGATGAAAGAAGAATTAGAAAAAATTAAGGAACAGTTACTTAATGTCGTATAATCAAGGAAAAGAAATAACACTCCCCATTAGCCGTAAACAAAAACTATTTGATCGCTACTTGGATGTTCGCCTTCGAACAGAGAAACTCTGCGGCCCGCTTAAAGATGAGGATTATATCCCACAGGCAGATTATTTTGTAAGTCCGCCAAAGTGGCACTTGGCCCATACTACATGGTTTTTTGAGAAATTTATTCTGGAGAAATATGATCCATCATATCGTCATTTTCACAAGGACTTTAATTTTTTATTTAATAGTTACTATAATGCATTGGGGGAACGTGTGCCACGCCATCAGCGCGGTTTATTAACCCGTCCAACGGTTGATCAGGTTTATAGTTATAGGCGGCATGTGGACCATCATTTATTGGTATATTTTAATGATGATAATAACGTCACCGATGAGGTTCTAGACTTAATCCTGCTAGGCACACATCATGAGCAACAGCACCAAGAATTACTCATGACAGACCTTAAATATACACTCAGCTATAATCCAATCCATCCTGTTTATGATAAGGCGCATGATTGGATGAGTTTACAAGATACTGATAATCAAAATTATATAAAAATAAATTCTGGATTATATGAAATTGGCCATGAAGGGGATCACTTTTGCTATGATAATGAAAAAGGCAGGCATCAAGTGTATCTACACCCCTTTGAAATTTCATCTAATTTAGTTACGAATGAGGCGTACATGGAGTTTATAGCATCGGGTGGTTACGGAAATCATGATCTTTGGCTTGATGAGGGCTGGGCTTGGGTAAACACCCAAAACATAGCTAAACCCCTTTATTGGGTCAAAAAGAAGAATAAATGGTATCAATATACCCTTGCTGGCCTTAAGCCAATCCATCCTAAAGTACCAGTCTGTCATGTCAATTTTTATGAAGCTTCTGCTTTTGCGCAGTGGTGCTCCATGCGTTTGCCCACTGAATTTGAATGGGAGGTGGCTTCACCACAATTGGGTTGGGGGCTTAGGTGGGAGTGGACCTCAAGTGCTTATTCACCATATCCAGGTTTTCAGAAGAATGAGGGCGCTGTTGGTGAATATAATGCTAAATTTATGGTCAATCAGATGGTATTACGTGGGGGTTCAGTCGCCACGCCTCAGGGGCATAGTAGGCATACTTATCGTAATTTTTTTCATCCAGATGCCAGGTGGCAATTTACAGGAATAAGACTAGTAAAGTAGTAATGAGTGAATTTGAATTTGATGTCCGAGCGGGCTTGGGTGCTCCACAAAAACACCTTTCATCAAAGTATTTTTACGATGACAGGGGCAGTGAGATATTCCAAGAGATAATGAAAATGCCTTCCTATTATTTGACCAATGCGGAATTTGAAATTTTATCCATGCAAGGATCCAAAATATTGGATATGTTGGATTTTGAGGGTGAATTTAGCATCATAGAGCTAGGAGCAGGTGATGGTATTAAAACGAAGCAATTACTACGATCATTTCTTAAAGTCGATGCCTGCTTTGAATATGCACCGATTGATATTTCGGCAGGTGCATTAGATACCCTCGAAGAGAACTTAAAGCGAGATATTCCAACACTTGACATTAATCCCTATGTCGCCGACTACTTCGAGCAACTAGCTAAGCTAAGTCAGGAACCTAAGCCCATGTTAATCTTGTTTTTAGGAAGTAATATAGGCAATTATCCTTCTGATGATGCCGTTCAATTGCTTAGCGCGATCCAGCAGCGGATCCGAGTAGGGGATAAAATCTTGATTGGCTTTGATCTTAAGAAGAATCCGCTAACTATCCAACAGGCGTATTTGGATCCTGATGGTATAACAAAAAGCTTTAATTTAAACCTACTTCGTCGCATCAACCGAGAGTTAGGGGCTAATTTTTTAATTGATCAATTTGATTTTTATTGTCATTATAATCCAGAAACTGGCGAGGTTAATAGCTATATCGTTAGCCTGAAAGAGCAAGTGGTACATTTAAAGCGTTTAAATGAGTCCTTTGCTTTTAAACAAAATGAACTTATTTGGACCGAGCTCTCTAAGAAATATGATTTTGAGGAGATCAAATCCCTAGCCAGAGCCACTCAATTTGAGGTCATTCATCATTTTTTGGACTGTAAACATTATTTTTCAGATTGTTTGATGAAAAGGGCTTGATATTGAATTATTGTTGAGAGGTATAAACAGAAGATACACCTGAAGTTGAGAATCTGAGAAGTTTTTTGCCAAAATGTAAAGTGAATGTTCATTCAAAAAAAAACAAAAACAGAGTAATATACCTGAGTTCGATTCTAAAAAAGAGTTAATTGGTTAAAGTTGGAGTTGTTTTGATATTTGATGGCTGGTTTTTTTGGTAAAAAAGAATAGGCAATGAGTCCAGCAATGAGGTTTGAAAGGA
>JAUIFR010000040.1 GCA_030430325.1 Bacteroidia bacterium
CAGATCTGTTCCTTAATTTTCGTAAAAACACCCCCTAATTTAGCCTTGCAACACCCATTTTCAAAATTAAACCTAGTATTTACGCCCTTTTTCAAGCCTTTATTCCCTCTGTGCGGAAAACAGGAAAAAAGCCCGTTTAGATTAATTATCCGCATTCATTCAAAAAAATAGGGGCCCTTGGCCCCCAATCACACTTTGATTTTGTCAGATTATTCAATCGTGATATCATACATCATACGTGTTTGGATACCAGATGTTTCCTTGATATACTTTAAACTTTCATAATGTTTATAATGTTCACCTAATTCTTTCTTTAATGCAACCTGCTGCTGATCATCTAACCCCTCAAAAAGTTGCTCCATTAAATTTTTTTGTTTGGGGTAATATTCAAGCGAGTATTCATCGGCTAAGTTTGCTTTAGTTGCGGCAATTTTAACAGCATCATTAATGCCCCCTAACACATCTACTAGCCCAATTTTTTTGGCATCGGTACCCGTCCAAACACGTCCCCCGCCATATTCCTTGATTTTGTCTTGAGGCATGCTTCTTCCTTCACCAGCTTTTTTGGTAAACTCATCGTAGGTTTCATCAACAGAGTTTTGAATAATGCTTTTTTCACCATCAGTAAGTGGCCTTGTTACGGTCATTAAGTCAGCATAGTGCCCGATTTTTACACCATCATTTGTTATACCTAATTTATTTTCAAGAAACCCTTGGAAGTTTGGAATAATACCAACTACGCCAATAGAGCCCGTAATTGTATTAGGTCCAGCTACGATGGTATCACAGCCCATAGAGATATAATAACCCCCAGAAGCAGCCACATCCGACATGGATGCAATTATTGGTTTTTCTTTTTTAGCCAACATCACCTCTCTCCAAATTACATCTGATGCTAGTGCACTACCACCTCTTGAGTTTACACGTAATACGATGGCCTTCACATCATCGTCATTTCGGGCTTTTCGTATTTGTCTAGCAAAATTTAGCGAACCAATGCTTTTTTCATCTCCCTTTCCATTTACAATATCTCCTTGTGCTACAATTACAGCGATTTTATTTTCGTTTTCTTCCAATTCATATGTTTCATTGTATTGCTCAATGCCAATAAATTTTAAGTCTTTGTCTTCTTCAACATCAACCTTTGACTTGAGTATATCCAACACTTCATCAAAATAACCTACTTTTGTTACCAGTTTATTAGAAAGTGCTAGTTGTGGGCTTCTTATCGTCATGGAGTCACGCATTAGGGCTAACTTATCCATTGGAATACCACGCGATTTTTGGATAGTATTGAGGTAGTTTTCTGAAATAGTTTTAAGGATAAGCGAAAGCTGCTCCTTATTTTCTGGGCTCATATCTTTCCTTAGGTACGGCTCAGCAAAACTTTTGAAATTTCCCGTTCTGAAAACCTGAGCTTCAATGTCTAATTTTTCCATTGCTCCCTTAAAAAAGGTCACATTTGCAGCGTAACCATTAAATTCCATCTCCCCAGCGGGGTTTATAACGATCTCATCAGCTACTGACGATAAATAATATCCAGCTTCTGTATATATTTCACTATATGTTATGACAAATTTTCCTGAAGATTTAAAGTCATCCAAGGCATTTCTAATTTCATCCAACTTTCCCATTCCGGTACCCATCAAAGGCGGCTCAAAATAAATCCCCTTAATTTTTTCATCGTCTTTGGCATGCTCAATGGCACGAAGTACACCTAACAATCCAATGGTTTCATCACCAAAAACTTTGCTAACTGGGTTGTTTTCTGTACGTTCCATCATAATTTTATCCAATGAAAGCTTCAGGATGGTATTGTCTTCTACTTTTGGTTTGCTGCTTGAGGATCCAACAATTATGGCCACAATTATGAATACAAATACAAAAAACAAAAGTAATGCGATAAAAGAAGACAGTATACTCTTTATAAATTTCATAATTTTACTTTTATAATTAATTGCGCTATGATTAACGCTAAGTTACTTTTAAGCAAAAGTATATTATTCTAAATTTATATGAAAGAAAATTCAGGATGGATGGCATATATTTGATTTTAGGTGCCAATTTAGGTGATAGGATGGGTCAATTGTTATTAGCCCATAAACTGCTAATGGATCAAGTTGAAATCATTAGGGCTTCAAGCCTATATAAAACGAAGGCCTGGGGTATAATAGAGCAACCCGATTACATTAATCAAGTTGTACTGGTTCAAACGTCACTTTCACCAAAAGAATTGTTGACATTTGTATTGCATGTTGAGCAAAAAATGGGAAGGCGACGAATAACAAAGTGGGCACCAAGGACAATCGACATCGATATTTTATATTATAATAATGAAGTTATAAATCAACCAGGTTTAATCCTTCCACACCCTCATATTTCGAAAAGAAATTTTGTTTTAGAACCCCTATGTGAGCTTGCACCAACTGAAATTCATCCCATAAATAGTAAAACACAGCAGGAGTTACTTGCAGTATGTTCGGACCAATCTTTGGTAGAAAAGCTTTAATTTTGAATGAAATTAGCAAAATATATTTAAAACATTGCGTTATTCTATAAAAAAAGGCTGCCTTAGCAGCCTTAGGAACCATGAAAAGAAAGAAAAAACTACAATTAGTATACTCTTAAGTAAATCATTTCATCAAAACGTTACCAAATTAATGAAAAAAATTTCAAAAATTGTCCTTTTTTTATAAAAAATTGAATAATTACAACCCATCTTTGTTATTAACAACTAATTGTGATATTAACCAATGCTTGTTTTACACTTAATTCTAGTGTATTTTTACCTTTTTGTAGAATTTAGTTAACTGCCGCTATGCAAACAGAAAAAATTGCTCCGTACAAACCCAAACACCATATTCGAATTGTAACTTCGGCCTCCTTGTTTGATGGGCATGATGCTGCCATCAATATTATGAGAAGAATCATTCAATCGACAGGTGTTGAAGTCATTCACTTAGGTCATAATAGGTCTGTGAAAGAAATTGTGGATTGTGCAATTCATGAAGATGTACAGGCCATTGCGATCACCTCTTACCAAGGGGGGCATATGGAGTTTTTTAAGTATATGTATGATTTGCTGCAGGAGCAAGGTGCAGGCCATATTAAGATTTTTGGTGGCGGTGGTGGAACTATTCTGCCAGAAGAGATAGAGGAATTACATGCATACGGAATTGCACGAATCTATGCTCCAGACGATGGTCGCCAGATGGGTTTACAGGGCATGATTAATGATTTGGTGCAGCAAAGTGACTTCCCAGTTGGTAATAATATAAATGGTGAGGTTCGAACAATTGACCCACAACACAAAAAAGAAATTGCACGTTTAATATCAGCGGCCGAAAACTTCCCTGATAAATATGACGCCATAAGTGGGCAGCTTACTACTAAAAATAAGGATCAAGTAACACCAGTTTTAGGAATTACAGGAACGGGTGGGGCAGGTAAGTCTTCACTCGTTGATGAGCTTGTCCGTAGGTTTTTATTAGACTTTGAAGATAAAACCCTTGCCGTAATTTCGGTAGACCCATCCAAAAGAAAGACGGGTGGTGCGCTATTAGGTGACCGGATTAGAATGAATGCTATTCATCATGACCGGATCTATATGAGATCACTAGCAACTAGGCAATCCAACTTAGCTCTCTCAAAGTATGTGCAAGAAGCTATAAACATTGTAAAAGCAGCCCATTTTGACTTAATTATCTTAGAAACTTCTGGAATTGGGCAATCAGATACAGAAATAACTGACCACTCTGATCTATCGCTTTATGTGATGACCCCAGAGTATGGAGCTGCCACTCAGCTCGAAAAAATCGATATGCTCGACTTCGCCGATATCATTGCTATAAATAAATTTGATAAAAGAGGCGCACTCGATGCGCTAAGGGATGTTAAAAAGCAATATAAGCGAAACCATGAACTGTGGGAAGTGGCAGACGAAGATATTCCAGTGTTTGGCACCATTGCCTCTCAGTTTAATGACCCAGGTATGAATCAGCTTTACAAAGCCATTATTGACAAGGCAACTGAGAAAACATCCGTTGAATTTCACTCTAAATTTGACTTTTCAGCAGGAATTTCAGAAAAAATATACATCATTCCGCCAAACCGGGTTCGCTATTTATCTGAAATTTCTGAAACGGTTAGAAACTATAACCAATGGGTAGCAAAACAGAGTGAAATAGCGCAGCAACTATATTGTTTAAACCAAAGTAAAGAACTGCTAAGTGGGCAAGAAGAAGCTCAAAAGCAACTTTCTCAAAAATATGATGAGCTTGCCTTAGAGTTTGACCCTAAAAATAAGCAAATAATTGATGGCTGGGCTGATCAAGTAATGGATTATGGCCAAGATGTATACAGTTACACCGTGCGGGGTAAAGAAATTAAGGTAAATACCAAAACCAAATCACTTGCTCAAACAGATATTCCAAAAATATGCTTACCAAGTTATAGAGGTTGGGGGGATTTGCTCACCTGGAACCTTCAAGAAAATGTACCTGGTTCATTTCCATATACTGCGGGTGTGTTTCCATTTAAACGCCAAGGGGAGGACCCCACGCGTATGTTTGCAGGTGAAGGCCACCCAGAGCGTACCAACAGGAGGTTTCACTATGTAAGCCAAGGCATGCCTGCCAAGCGGCTATCAACAGCGTTTGATAGTGTTACCCTATATGGGTTTGACCCAGATCACCGGCCAGATATTTATGGTAAAATTGGCAACTCAGGCGTATCTATTTGCTGCCTAGATGATGCCAAGAAGCTTTATTCTGGCTTTAATTTAACAGACCCTAAAACATCGGTGTCGATGACGATCAACGGCCCGGCTTCTATGATTACGGCATTTTTTATGAATGCAGCTATCGATCAGCAATGCGAATTGTACATTAAAAATGAAGGGAAAGAAGCAGAAGTAAATAAAAAACTAGAAAAATTATTTGCAGGCAAACAACGTCCCTCTTATGATGGAGACCTACCAGCTGGAAATGACGGACTAGGGTTGATGCTGCTGGGAACTACGGGTGATCAAGTATTAGAAAAAGAAGTTTATGAACGTATAAAAGCCGATGCTATTTCAAAAGTTCGAGGCACGGTACAAGCTGACATTTTAAAAGAAGATCAAGCGCAAAACACCTGCATATTTTCAACAGAGTTCTCATTAAGACTAATGGGGGATGTGCAACAGTATTTTATAGATCAAAATATTCGGAATTTTTATTCCGTATCGATTTCGGGATATCATATTGCCGAGGCCGGTGCTAACCCCATCACGCAGTTGGCATTTACCCTAGCCAATGGCTTTACTTACGTCGAATATTATCTCAGCAGAGGCATGGATATCAATAAGTTTGCGCCTAATCTGTCCTTTTTCTTCTCCAATGGAGTAGACCCTGAGTATGCTGTTATTGGTAGAGTAGCTCGTAGAATTTGGGCTAAGGCACTTAAGATTAAATATGGTGCCGATGAGCGGTCTCAAATGCTTAAGTATCATATTCAAACTTCTGGTAGATCCCTCCATGCACAAGAAATTGATTTTAATGATATTCGTACAACTCTACAGGCACTTTATGCCATTTATGATAATTGTAATTCGCTGCATACCAATGCGTTTGATGAGGCCATTACAACACCCACGGAGGACTCTGTTCGTCGAGCCATTGCGATTCAGTTGATCATTAATCAGGAGTTGGGCCTAGCCAAAAACGAAAATCCTATGCAGGGCTCATTTATCATTGAAGAGCTTACTGATTTGGTCGAAGAGGCTGTCATTTCAGAGTTTGACCGCATAACAGAGCGAGGCGGGGTACTTGGTGCTATGGAGACCATGTATCAACGAAGTAAAATACAAGAAGAAAGTTTGTACTACGAAACCTTAAAGCATACTGGTGAATATCCGATAGTGGGGGTAAATACCTTTTTATCATCAAAAGGCTCACCTACAGTTACACCAAATGAGGTAATACGGGCAGAGGAGCATGAAAAGGAACTGCAAATTAAAACGATCGAAAGACTACATAACCAATATGAAAAAGAATCAAATAGTCAGTTAAATCACTTAAAAAGTGCTGCAATAGAGGGTAAAAACTTATTTGAAGCGCTTATGGAGGTGAGTAAATATTGCTCGCTTGGGCAAATGACGAGTGCATTATTTGAAGTTGGAGGACAATACAGAAGAAACATGTAATTTTAATGGAATTAATTAATAATCAATACCTTATACAAAATATCCCTGTGCAAAAAATCGCACAGAGCTATGGAACGCCCCTTTACATTTATAATAGTGATAAAATTGTAAATCAGTATCATCGGCTTTGCAATGCATTTGCACCACTTAATATTGAAGTGAAGTATGCTTGTAAGGCACTAACCAATATTTCCATTCTCAAATTACTGCATCAGCAGGGAGCTGGCATTGATGCTGTATCCATTCAAGAGCTAAAGCTGGCATTACATGCAGGTGTACCACCTGAAAAAATACTTTTTACACCTAATTGCGTTGATTTTGAAGAAGTACAGCAGGCAATAAGCTTGGGTGTACATATTAATATCGATTCCATTAGTATTTTGGAGCAGTTTGGTCAAAAATATGGAAGTAAAGTACCTTGTTGTATTCGAATAAACCCACATATTTTGGCCGGTGGGAATGCCAATATTTCTACAGGACATATTGACTCTAAATTTGGTATTTCTATTTTGCAGATGCGCCATATGCTTAGGTTGATTGAGTCCCTTCAAATTAAAGTCATTGGTATTCATGTGCATACAGGGTCAGATATTTTGGATTTGGAGGCCTTTTTGAGAGGCGCAGAGGTGGTGTTTGAGGTGGCAGAGCACTTTAAGCAACTCGAATTTTTAGATTTTGGAAGTGGGTTTAAGGTATCGTACCGTCAGGGTGATATTGCAACCGACGTAGAGGCTCTTGGTAAACGATTTGTACCCATTTTTCAAGATTTTTGTAAGCGATACGGCCGGCAACTTGCTCTTTGGTTTGAGCCGGGGAAATTTCTAGTGAGTGAGGCAGGTTATCTTTTGGTACAGGGTAATGTCGTGAAAACCACTCCAGCAACCGTATTTGTAGGTGTAAATTCGGGTATGAATCACCTGTTGCGACCAATGCTTTATGATGCTCATCATGAGATATTTAATTTATCAAACCCTTCAGGCACTAAGCGCATTTATAATATAGTTGGGTACATTTGTGAAACAGATACTTTAGGTGCCGACCGACAGCTGGCCGATGTTCGCGAAGGGCATATTTTATGTATCAAAAATGCCGGAGCGTATGGTTTTAGTATGACATCAAACTATAACTCAAGACTTCGGCCTGCAGAAGTATTAGTACATGAGGGAAAGGCGCATTTAATTAGAAAAAGAGAACAATTTGAAGATTTGTTACGACATCAGGTTGAATTTGAATTTTGATTAAATTTAGCAGAATTCATTGATTTAAACACTTGATTTTGAATATATTTTGCAAATTACATTGAAAATAGATTGCTCATTAATAATAATTAGGAAGCAAAGCGGTAGAATAGATAACTTAGGTTGCTATCTTCAAATATCTCCCGAGCACGTTCAATAATGTCATTTGCTGAAATCTCATTAACTTTTGAAAGCACATCGTCAAAACACTCAAAATAGCCCTGATCTAGCAAGCTCTTTCCAATTGCCAACATAAGCCCAACATTATTTTCTTCTGCCATGATTAACTGGCCGATGAGTTGTTCCTTAGCTTTGTGCAGCTGTACTTCAGTGAGCAATTTATTCTTAAATATTGAAATCTCCTTCATAGTAAGCTGTACCGCCCGCTCCAAACTTTTATGTTCCGTAGCAAACTGAATAGCAAATTGCCCTATATCCGAATATGGTGTAAAGTTTGCTTCAACATGATAGGCTAATCCATGTCGCTCCCGTAAAGCCAAATTTAGCTTTGAATTAAGAGCAGGCCCTCCTAATAAATTGATTAGTAAGAAAAAAGCATGTCGCTTGGGGTCATTGATGCTGTACCCCCTTCCACCTATGGCGCAATAGGATTGATGAAGTTCCTTTGGAACAGTCCTATTAAACTGAGTGGCCAACCCAGTAAAATGACGCTTTGTACTTCTTTTGGACCGTGAAATTTGACTCAATTGTGAACGCACCTTTTTTTCCGCTACCTTAAACTCAATATTCCCAACGCACGAAAACACAATCCTACTTGTGTCCAGGTTTTGCGCTATAAATTGCCTAAAGTCATTCCTTGTGAATTGGCTGATACTCTCCGGTGTACCCATTATTTGCTTGCCAAGAGGGTGTTCATCGAATAAGAGCTGCTCAAAATCCTCTTGCAAACAATCTTCAGGTGAATCAAGATACATAGCCATTTCTTCCAAGATTACTCGTTTTTCGGTTTCGATTTGCTTTTCGGGAAACACCGAGTTAAAGGTGATGTCGGTTAATATATCAAGGGCTTTATTAAAATATTTGCTAAGTACTGAGGCATATATGCAGAGCTTTTCTTTGGTAGTGTAGGCATTAAGCTCCCCTCCTACAGATTCTAAACTATTAAGAATATGAAATGCTTTTCTTTTGGAGGTTCCTTTAAACAGCATATGCTCCCAAAAATGTGCTAGGCCATGCTGGTGTGGCTGTTCATCCCTACTGCCAATATCAATAATAAAGCCGCAATGCACAAGTTTTGTGCAGGTAATTTGCTTGTGTGCAAACCGTATGCCATTATCAAACTCCTCAACCGAAATATCCATTTAATTAATTTGTGTAATTTGCAAATATAACAATGCTATTATTAGCAAAAAATTTATACTGAATTATGGACTGTAAGAAATTGATCATACCTTTACTATTCAACGTTTCAATGTTATGCGGCCCAATGATAAATATCTAATCATACAAACCTCATTTATTGGGGATGCCATACTTGCTACAGCTATATTAGAAAAGATCCGATCACAATACCCAAAAGCGCAAATTGACTTATTAGTAAGAAAAGGTAATGAAAGCCTATTTGATCATCATCCCTACATAAGCAACTTATATGTTTGGAATAAAAAGGAGGCTAAATACCTTAAACTATGGCAAATATTAAAGCAAATTCGTAGGCAAAAATACAATTATGTAATTAATTTACAACGCTTTGCGAGCACTGGACTGCTTACTATACTTTCAGGGGCTAAACAAACTCTAGGTTTTGATAAAAACCCATTCTCCATGTTTTTCAGCAAGAGATTTTCCCACCAAATTGGTGATGGTACACATGAGGTTGCTCGTAATCAAAACTTAATTGCTCACCTAACCGATACACAACATGCCTTACCACGACTTTATCCTAGCGACCCAGATTTTGATAACATTAAACCTTATCAAAGCAGGGAATATATATGCATTGCTCCTACATCGGTATGGTTTACAAAACAATTTCCAGCAAAGAATTGGGTAAAGTTTTTGGATCAGACATCATTTGAAGGTCAAATCTTTCTATTAGGAGCTGCCTCAGATACTCAGCATTGTAACACAATAATTAATAATTGTAAAAATAAAAACGTAGTAAATTTGGCAGGAAAGTTAACGATGTTACAGTCATGTGCCTTGATGAAGGGAGCTGTAATTAGTTTTGTAAATGACTCTGCCCCACTTCATTTGGCATCAGCAATGGATGCTCCTGTTTGTGTAATATTTTGCTCAACCATACCTGCATTCGGATTTGGCCCATTATCCACTCAAGCCTTTGTATTAAAGCATTTTGAAACACTACCTTGCAGGCCATGTGGCTTGCATGGGCACAAAGCCTGCCCACAACAACATTTCAGATGCTCAGAAATTCCAATCAATAATTTGGAAAAAGTATTACGAAATGTTCATTCAGGTTCGAAATAAGACATCTTTTTTGGTTAAAATATTTTATGTTTTGATAAAATTTATGTATCTTTGTTTAGCCTTTAAAAAAAGTAAATGAATAGTGTTTACATGTATTAAGTTTTATACATATATAAATAGGCACATTATTTGCTGAAGAAAGAATAGAAAAAAGAAACAGAAAATTTATACAAAGAGCTTTCCTTCCTATTGCCTAACATTTGAAGCTCCAGTATAATTCAAACAACAATGGTATGAAACTACTGTATGCTATTATAGTGTTACTGGCATTTTCATTTGCAAATATTTACGCAAATGAGAAAGAGTGGCAGTTGGTAACTAACCACCCTAATAAAGAACGCTTTGAGCTACTTTTAAAACAAGCTCAAGCAGAAATAACTGACAGTAATAGGATGTTTTATGTCCAAAAAATGGCCGCGCTGTGCGAAAACAACTTTGCAGAGGGTAACGCCATTTTAGATTATACCTACTGCTTTAATTATATGAATAAACAGGATTACCTTAAAGCCCTAAAAAACGGACTTAAAGCGTATCAATTACAAGCTGAAATAGCCCCAAACACTTATCACCTACTTAAAACGAGTTATTTGGTTGGTCTGTCTTATATTAATTTATACAATTACAATAAATCAATACCATATCTTAAACTAGCCAAAAACATAAGCCGTAAAGTAGGGGATCATCAATTTGAATATGAGTCAGCTAAATGGATTGCTGTTGCCTATTTTAACTTACAGAAATTTGACTCATCTGCATACTATAAAAGCCAACAACTCGAAACGTTAAATGTACTTGGTTGGCTCAAAAATAAAGACAGCATCCATCATTTTAGCGGGATTTACAATGACTTAGGGTATATTGCCGAGGAAAAAGGAGATTACAAAAAAGCTATTGATTATTTCACTAAATCGTATCAAGAATATAAGAAGGGAAAGGAAGTGGGGAATTTTACCAATGAGCTTAACAATATTGCTCGAATTTTGGTCAAACAAGAAAAGCACTACAAGGCTATTCGTTGTATAAAGGAAGCACTTAAATATGAGCCCTATTATAACCAAGAAAACATGCTAAATAAGCTTGAATCAAGATTATATTTAGGTAAAGCCTATTTTGTAACTGGCGAGTTAGATAAGGGAATAGAATATTTAAAAGAGGGTATAAAACTTGGAGAAAACTTAAACATTGGACATGAATTTCTAAGTCAGAGCTATTATTGGCTAGCAAAGTGTTACGAAAAATCAGAAAATTTTCAAATGGCGTTACTTGCCAAAAAAAATGAAAATCGTATAAATGATTTTTTAGCACAGCAAGTAAATGAAGAATACAAACTTATTAGTACAATCGAGGGTATTGAATCCGAAGTACTAAATGATGTTGATTATATAAAATTTAAACAACAAAATGCTAGCAATCATACTAATTGGTGGGGCATTAGTTTGATAGGTCTTGTGGTATTAGGTATTGTTTTTATTATTTATAGCATTCAAAGAAATAATGCTTATATCGCATTAAGCGGAAAGTATAAAATGATTAATTTACCCGGTCGAATTTTAAATACTCCTACTACAAATTTTGATGCAACCCACACAGCTTTAAATTCTGATATAAATAGTCAGGAGCAACAACAATCTGTTGATATTTATGAAATTATACATGAAGTAACGACTAAATTGCAACAGAAAATTGATAACAAAAAGCTTAATGTACTTATACTTTTTGCTCCCAACAAACACTTACTATCAATAAAAAGAGACAAAGCAAAAGTCCTCATAGAAGCTATGATTATAGATGCGATTGAGAAGTCGCCAAATGAGCGAAATATCATCATAACGGCAGACTATAACTCTTTATCTCATATATTTTCAATTGAAGTCAGAGATGAACGCTCTGAAATACCTTACGAACAGCTACTTGATGGTGCAGAACCATTTGATAAGGCATTAAAGCTACCTGACGGTATTGGACATCTACAACTTAAAAATAACCTACAACAATTGGGTGGGAAAATTTGGAGAAAATTGACGCTTGGATATGGTGTTTCCTCTTTTTTAGAAATCTCTACTTAATTAATAAAAATTTTAGCCAAGATAGTCTAGGTTTTTATCAGATATTCTATGTTTAATAATATGTTAGATAAAAAAAATGACCAACCTTCATCTAATGGCTGGTCACATAAACACGCATTCAATTCTTCTTCTGTTTATACAAAAGTAGTTCAATGAACGGAGTCTAACAACACATTTTTGCTGTATTACAATATATGTAACATTATTTGCAAAATAATTTGTAATTTGGTTGCTATTGGATTTTTTTGAATTGAAACCTTTGCTTGGAATAAATCGTATAATTAGTATAAAATGCGTCAAAAAAGCATCCTGAACTAATTTTTTTGACAGGTCATTTCATTATAAAAGAATAATTACAGAATTTGGTAGCCAATTTAATGCACATGATATTTAATCAACCATATTTTTTATTTGGCCTTTTAGCAGTAGCTATACCTGTAATTATACACCTTTTTAATTTTAGAAAGGTGAAAAAAATATACTTCACTAATACGCAGTTTATTCAAGATGTTAAGCAACAAAGGCAACCAAAGAAAACACTTAAGCATTTATTAGTACTACTATTTAGGGTACTTTTTATCAGTTTTTTAGTACTAGCATTTGCTCAGCCATTTTTACCAAGTCAAGAAAAGGGGCTTTCAAACAATGAGGTCTATATTTATCTTGATAACTCATTTAGCATGTCGAGTATACAGCAAGAAAAAAAACGCATTGATCACGCCATTCAATATGTAGAAGAAATTACAAGCCTCTACCCTAAAAGTACTACATTTAAAATACTTACAAATGAATTTGACGCCCGTTTTAATTCCTTTAAGCAAAAAACTGAAGTGGAGGAATTATTATCGGAGGTAACACTCTGCCCAGTTTCAAGAACATTAGAGGAAGTGATTGGGAAACTAAAGCTGGATATGGCAATCAATCGGCAAAATAAACCCAGTGATATTTTCTTAATTTCAGACTTTCAAAAAAGTACGTTTGCTTCAGCTCAGCAAGAGGATACAGCTAATCACTATTATGTTATCCCCATTATTAGTGAAGAGCCCTACTCCAATGTTTACGTGGATTCAGTATCTTTAAAAAGGCCTTATTTGCTGGCTAGTGAAGATAATGAGCTACTTGTTATGCTGAGAAAAATTGGTGAAAGTGATGCCCGCGAATATAATCTAAAAATATATATTAACGATATGCAAGTGGGAGCTTCAAGTGTCGATTTTGAAGGAAATATGTTTAAAACAGTCCCATTTACAATTAATAATAATCTATTAAAAAAAATAAATACGGGTAAAATAAGTATTGAAGATTACCCGATAACTTTTGACAATGACTTTTGGTTTACCTTAAATACAACAGACAAAATACCCATTGTTGAGTTAAAAAGCACACAACAAGTAACATCCGTTGAAAAGGTTTATGCCAATGAATCATTGTTTGATTTTACATCATTTCATATCAATAATGTGGACTACCAAGCATTAAGTAATTATAAATTGCTAATTTTAAATGGTTTAAATGAATGGGATAATACGCTTAATCGGCCCATATTTGAGTTTATTGGTAATGGAGGAAAGGCCGTTTTAATTCCAGGAGACCAACCTAATCTTAACTTATATAATTCTCTTACACAGGCCAACATTTCACTAAATCAAGATACAACCAAATTACCACTATCGCCCGTTGAATCTAGTAACCCATTTTATGACGGAGTATTCAAGGACCAAAATAAGCCATTTACTATGCCCGTTGCACGAAGCGCTGTAAATTGGAAATCGTTTCAACAATTGATTCTAGCTCACAAAAATAATACGCCGTATATTGCTGGATTAAATTCAAATTTATATTTATTTGGAAGTCCGCTCAATGAAAAATATACAAATTTTCATCAACATGCTCTTTTTGTTCCGATCATGTATAAAATTGCGGCTAGTAGCGTTCAAAGTTCTGACAAACTATATTATTATATCGACCAACCAAATGTTAGAATTCGATTAGACTCTAGTCATTCTCAGCGATCAATATACAAATTTGTCAATGACCAAATAGAAATTATTCCGCAGCAACGCCACCTAAACAATCAATTAAGCTTAGATTTACCAAAAAATAGCATTTTGGCAGGTGTTTATCATTTAACTCTTAATGATCATAACATAAAAGGCGTAGCATTTAATTATAATCATATAGAGTCCGATCTAACACAGCATAATAGTAACGATATTGCCTCATTAATGGGGGCGACGAAATTGACTCTTTTTGAGAGCCAAACCCCCAAAATATTTGCGAATGATATGAAACTAAAGTATTTTGGTAGACAATTATGGCGGCATGCATTAGTGCTAGCATTAATGTGCTTAGTTGGGGAGGTGGTTATTATTAGGTTTTGGAAATAACAGCTTGGGATGTTAGCTCAGTTGGTTTAGAGCGCTGCCTTGACAGGGCAGAGGTCGTGGGTTCGAATCCCTCACATCCCACTTAAGATCATTCTTATGTTAAAAAGATTAATACTCCTATGTATTGTTTTATTACAAGTTTCTTTCCTACTTGGGCAAGACCAGGAAGATAATAAATATACCCGTGAATTTATTTGGGGTATCAATAAAAACACGAATAGTGGACTTTTTGGTGGATTAATTTTGAAGCATGGGCGAGCCATCAATGAACGCATGTTTCATTACTTTGGTTTAGAGTTAATTAATGTTAAGCACCCCAAAGAATTACGGTATAGATCAAATCAAACAGGTAACTTTTTTATTTGGGCAAAGCAACATTATTTATATTCAATCAGGCCCCAATATGGCCGTGAGTTTATATTGTTTCGGAAAAACCCGCAGCAAGGTGTACAGATCAATGCTATAGTTGCTGCTGGACCTACCATTGGTTTATTGGCACCATATTATCTTGAATACCAAGATTCGTTAGGGATAATTACAATTGAAGCTTACAATCCAAATAAGCACAAATATATACAAGATGTTTACGGAACTGATGGTTTACCCGGTGTTTTTAGAGGAATTGGAAATGCACAAGTCAAACTGGGTATAAACTTAAAAACTTCCATAAGTTTTGAGTTTGGAGCATTTAAGCGAAATGTGACTGGCTTTGAAGTCGGGTTTATGTTGGAGGCCTTCACAGAAGAGATTATTATTGTACCAACAGCCAATAATCGAGCTATTTTCCCCTCTGCATTTATTAGTTTCTTTTACGGCACTCGAAAATAGAGCGCATTAGTAAATTTGTATTTTTCAAATAATCAACTCTTGGTTTTGTGCAAAAAACAGCTGTATTTTTAGTTTAAATTGTCTTTTAACAAGAAAAAATCTTGGTAAAGTACTATTTGTATTAGCCTTCATTTCTTAAAGAATTTTAGTAACTTTGTATAAGTAAAGTAAAAATATGTTAGAGTTACCCGTTATAAACAAACCAGACAAGGCAAGAAAGCCCAAATGGCTTAAGGTAAAGCTCCCAGTAGGCAAGGAGTACACCAAAGTGCGCCAGCTTGTTGATCAATATAAATTACATACCATTTGTGAGAGCGGCAACTGCCCCAATATGGGTGAATGCTGGGGTGCTGGTACGGCCACATTCATGATTTTGGGGAATGTTTGCACGAGAAGCTGCACATTTTGTGCTGTTGCAACGGGCCGGCCACCTGAGTATGATGAGCAAGAGCCCATTCGTGTAGCTCAGGCTATTGCACTAATGGAAGTTAAGCATGCCGTTATCACTTCGGTGAATAGAGACGAACTAAAAGATCGTGGTGCTGACATTTGGCACCGCACGGTTGTTGAGGTTAAAAAAAGAAGCCCCCAAACTACAATTGAGACGCTTATACCTGATGTAAAAGGTAACTGGGAAGCACTTTACCACATAATAAGTCCAGGTCAAGAGGTAGTTTCTCATAATATGGAAACCGTAAAAAGCCTGTATCGTAAAGTACGCCCACAAGCTAAATATGATCGCAGCTTAGAGCAAATAAGGCGTACCAAAGAATATGGAAAGCGCACGAAATCAGGTATCATGCTTGGGTTGGGTGAAAAAGACGATGAAGTATTTGAGGCTATGGATGATTTGGTCCAAAACGGGCTTGATATTTTGACATTGGGCCAATACCTTCAGCCTACCAAAAGGCATATCGAAGTAGCTGAATTTATTCATCCAGATAAGTTTGCGTTTTTTAAGGAAGAAGGGCTGAGGCGAGGCCTTAAATATGTAGAGTCTGGGCCATTGGTTAGGTCTTCATACCATGCAGAGCGGCACGTACATGTCTGATCAGCCAAGTTTAGGCAAAATTCACCGAAATAAGCATTTTAATGCAAGTATTTTACTATTGAGTCTATTATTGGCCCTCGTGTGGTTAAACTTGACCACAGGTGCAACGCCCATTTCAAGTAAAGAAATAGTTCAGTTTATGTTTGGTGGTGAACTTTCAGACAAAGGCTGGGAAACCATTCTTTTACACTATAGACTTCCTAAAACAATTACCGCCATTATAGTGGGTTCTGGGCTTTCTGTATGTGGCTTATCGCTGCAAAGCTACTTTCATAACCCATTAGCGGGGCCGTTTGTATTGGGTATTAGCGCTGTTTCATCTCTTGGTGTGGCTATTCTATTGGCTTTTGCAGGCTCCATCGGATACTTTGCTTGGGGGAGCTGGGCCGTTGCTGGAGCTTCTATTTTAGGAGCAATGGTTGCACTTTCTATTATATTGCTAGCATCTTTTCGTATTGGTTCAAAGGCCAAGTTACTTATTATAGGTGTCATGCTCACTAGCTTTTCAGGGGCGCTGCTCATCTACTTCGAACAAATGCAAGATCAACGAGCACTTCAGGCATTTATTAATTGGTCATTCGGAAATATTGCAACCCAGCTAGACCAATTGCCTTTTTTAATTATCCCTGTAATAGCCGGGTTAATCCTATTACTCATCAGTTCAAAAGAATTAAATTTATTTCTATTAGGGGAAGAATATGCCAAAACATTGGGTGCTTCAACCATCAAGCTAAAGTTTATTATTGTATTGTGTTCATCAATAATTGTAGGATGTATCACAGCATTTTGTGGTCCAATTGGTTTTATAGGCATTGCGATTCCTCATTTAACCAGAATGATTTTTAGAACATACAATCATTTTATCTTAATTCCTGCTGTAGCCCTTTGTGGAGCCTGCTTATTACTTGCATGCGATATTGTATGTCAATTACCAGCAAAAGCGATCCCAATCAATGCCGTCACTGCTTTAATCGGGGCTCCCATAGTAGTTTGGGTATTGTTAAAATATAATCATGAAGCATCATATTAATATATTGTTAGGTGAAGACGATCCCAATCTAAGCTTTTTGATTAAGGAAAAACTTGAACAAGAGGGCTATGAGGTAACCCATGCAGCAGATGGAAATAAAGTACTCGCATCTTTTAGTGAACAAATCGATTTGTGTTTATTGGACGTGATGATGCCAAATCAAGATGGTTTTGAGTTGACTCAACAAATACGCCAGATTAATCAAAAAATTCCTATTATATTACTAACAGCCAGATCATTACAAGAAGATATAATTAAAGGGCTTCAGCTGGGAGCCGACGATTACATCACCAAGCCTTTTAGTATGAAAGAGCTCTTATTGCGTATTCAAGTATTTTTGAGAAGATCAAATACAGCACCCTTACTACCAGCTCAAATTATTTTAGGTAAAATAACTTATGAACCCTCATCCTTGAAACTAACCTCACCAAATGGTTCTATAAAGCTTACTTCTCGAGAGGCCGCTATACTCACTTATTTTTGCGAGCACCTTAATTGTTTATTGAAACGAGAGCAAATTTTAATGGCCATTTGGGGTGATGATGATTACTTTATGGGCAGGAGTTTGGATGTATATATTTCAAAATTAAGGAAATACCTCAAGGCAGATCCGAATATTTATATTGAAAACTATCATAGTTTGGGGTTTAAATTGGTCGCTCCCGTATAATTTTTCAAAATTTTTTTATTTTTTTTGAAACCCAATTCGAATTCAATTCGTTTATAGTATTAAATATTATGAGATAAATAACTAGTGGTATGAGTAAAAAACAGTTTCTAATCGGAGTGTTATTTGCCTCCATACTTGGCAGTTTGTTTGCCTTGATGGGCTATCAGTATTTTGTTGACCAGCGCAAAGGCTCTAATGGCTATGCGGAGCCAAATAAGCCTGTGTATTTCGCAAAATATGCGCAAGATTCGTCTTATGTAGTGCCCGAGGGGCTTAATTTTGTAAATGCTGCAGAGTTGGCAAGGCCAGCAGTGGTACACATTAAATCTACTGTTACTACAAATAGTAACCCTAGAGGGGCCAATCCAAACGAGGATTTTTTTAGAGAGTTTTTTGGTTTTCCTCCTGACCAACAGGGCCAGCCTCGTCAAGGTCAGGCTTCTGGGTCTGGTGTGATAATTAGTAATGACGGATATATTGTGACTAATTTTCATGTCATTGAGCACGCTGAGAATATTGAGGTGACATTAGATGATAATCGTACCTTTGAGGCAAAACTTATTGGTAAAGATGAGTCAACTGATTTAGCAGTAATTAAAGTAGAAGAGTCAAATTTACCATTTTTAGCCTTTGGTAATTCAGATAAAGTGCGTGTTGGAGAGTGGGTACTGGCTGTTGGTAATCCATTTGAGCTGACCTCAACTGTAACTGCCGGTATTGTATCGGCAAAAGCACGTAATATTAATATCTTAAGAAATAGGCAGTATGGTATCGAGAGCTTTATTCAAACAGATGCTGCTGTAAATCCAGGTAATAGTGGAGGAGCGCTTGTTGACCTTAAAGGAAACCTCATTGGTATAAATACGGCTATCGCAACACCTACAGGTAGCTATGCGGGGTATTCATTTGCAGTACCTTCTTCCATTGTTGAAAAGGTTACAAGTGATCTAATGGAATTTGGGGTGGTACAGAGAGCCCTTTTAGGCATTTCTATTCGCAATGTAGATGCTGAACTCGCCGAATCTGAGGATTTAGATGCAGTGAGTGGAGTCTATGTGATGGGCGTAAATGAGGGTAGTGCTGCAGACGAAGCTGGCATTAAGGAAGGAGATGTGATCACTGCCATCAATAAGGTAAAAGTGAGTAATGTGGCAGAGCTACAAGCACAAGTAGCCGTAAATCGACCCGGGGACAAGGTAAAGGTAACTTACTTGCGCGATGGTAATACTGAAACAACATACGCTACGCTCAAAAACTTCATGGGTGATACACAAATTGTTAAAAACGAAGCTTCGGCCACTGTTGAAGGAGCCACATTTGCAGACGCAGATCAAGAGATATTGAATAAATATGATATTGTAGGTGGCGTACAAATTGTTGATATCAAAAGTGGAAAATGGAAAGACGTTGGAATTAAAGAAAATTTTATAATAACAGCAGTAAATAAACGTAGTGTAAAAAGTGTTGATGAACTTTTGCGGGCCATTCAAAGTCGAGAAGGCGGAATGTTAATCGAAGGTATTTATCCTGATGGAGAGAGAGCATTTTATGCCATTGGTTGGTAAGTAAAAAATTAAAAGAAATAAATATGTTGTTTGGTTGGTAAGGAAGAGGCCTTTGTGCCTCTTTCTTTATTTACTTAGGGACATTCATAAGTAGTATAAATATTTGATAATCAATTAATTATTTGTATATTAGGGCATAAATAAACCCCGAAACTAGGCAATATTGCCCAAAAACGGGAGGGCGAGCTGTTAAGAAATGATCC
>JAUIFR010000293.1 GCA_030430325.1 Bacteroidia bacterium
TGCCAAAGATTTAATAGCACTTTCTGGTGGACTGAGCAGTGAAATCCCTGACCTTATCTTAAATGTTGGTGAAGATAAAGCCGAAGAAGCACTGCAATGGTGGCTATCGGTATTTGGAGATGACTTTTACCTGTGCCTCATGCGCCATGATTTGGAAGAAGAAGAACGTGTAAACCAAGTACTGTTGCAATTTGCAGAAAAATATAATGTTAAGTGTATTGCCACAAATAATTCTTATTATGTGGAGCAAGCTGATGCGCCTGCACACGATGCCTTAATTTGTGTAAAAGATGGCGAATACGTCTCCACACCAATTGGGCGAGGGCGTGGCTACAGGTTTGGGTTCCCCAATGAGGAATATTATTTAAAGTCACAAGAGGAGATGAACTACCTCTTTGGTGATCTGCCTCATGTCATCGAAAATACGCAGGAAATCGTTGACAAGACCTCTCCAATAAAGATTAAACGTGATGTATTATTGCCAAACTTTCCGCTACCAGAGGGCTTTCAAGATCAAAATGACTACCTAAAACACCTGACCTACCAAGGTGCAGGGGCCAAGTACGACCAAATGGACGATGAATTGAAAGAACGTATCGAATTGGAGCTGGGCATCATCAAAGATATGGGCTTTCCGGGTTATTTTTTAATAACAGCTGACATGATCAATGCTGGGCGTGACCTTGGTGTAATGATCGGTCCAGGCAGAGGTTCTGCAGCTGGTTCAGTGGTAGCCTACTGCATAGGTATCACCAATATCGATCCCATTGCTTATAATTTGCTTTTCGAGCGGTTTTTGAACCCAGAGCGGGTGAGCATGCCCGATATCGATACGGATTTTGATGATGAAGGGCGCCAAAAAGTAATTGATTATGTGGTCAACAAATATGGCTATAACCAAGTAGCACATATTATTACATATGGTACCATGGCTGCTCGATCAGCCATTCGAGATGTATCCAGAGTATTAGAATTGCCCTTGTCGGAGGCCAATATTTTGGCCAAAATGGTGCCTGAGCGACCGGGGATGACCTTGGCACAAGCATTTGTTGAGAATAAAGAGCTCGTTACCATTAAAGAAGGTAGTGATTTAAAGGCAAGAGTCATTAATATGGCTGAGCGTTTAGAAGGTGTCGTGCGCAATTCAGGCATCCATGCTGCCGGAATCATCATCGCTCCCGACGACCTTACCAAATACATCCCTGTTGCGACAGCCAAGGATGTCAATTTACTGGTAACTCAGTTTGATGGGAAGGTAATTGAGAGCGCTGGCATGCTTAAAATGGACTTTTTGGGCTTAAAAACTCTCACTATTATTAAAACAGCCCTGCAGCTCATCGAAAAAAACAAAAATATCAGCATTGATATTGACCACATCCCTCTTGATGATGAACTCACCTTCGCCTTGTACCAAGCAGGAGACACCGTTGGCACTTTTCAATTTGAGTCGACAGGTATGCGAAAATACCTTCGTGAGCTGAAACCCACTTCGATCGAAGATTTAATTGCCATGAACGCTCTGTACCGACCAGGGCCCATGGACTTCATTCCTAATTTCATTAAACGGAAACATGGGGAAGAAGAAATCATTTACCCCCATCCATTATTAGAAGCCATCCTAACAAATACCTATGGTATCATGGTTTACCAGGAGCAAATCATGCAGACCGCTCAAATCATTGGAGGGTTTAGCTTGGGTAAAGCCGATATCCTAAGGCGGGCTATGGGTAAAAAGAAAATGGATGTTATGAAAAGCATGAAGGTGGAGTTTGTGACCGGCGCAAAAGAGAAAGAAATTGATGAGAAAAAAGCGGAGGAAATATTTGCCATCATGGAAAAATTCGCGGCTTATGGCTTCAACCGCTCCCACTCTGCTGCATACTCAGTAGTAGCTTATCAAACAGCATATTTAAAAGCGCATCATCCAGCAGAATACATGGCAGCTGTGCTCACCCATAACCAAAGCAATATCGATAAGATTACATTTTTTATGGAAGAGTGTAAAAAGCAAAAAATTAAAGTGCTCGGGCCGGATATCAATGAAAGTGGCGTTTATTTTGATGTGAATAAACAAAGTCAAATACGCTTTGGGCTTGGTGCCATAAAAGGAACAGGTGATGCTGCCGTAGCTGCCATTATTGAGGATCGCCAGCAAGGTGGAGCTTATAAGCATATTTTCGACTTTGCCGAACGGGTTAATTTACGAGCAGTGAATAAAAAAACATTTGAATGCCTGGCCATGGCCGGTGCCTTTGACTGCTTTCAAAATTATCACCGTAGGCAATATCTTTTTGCGGAAGATGGAGGGATCAACTTAGTCGAATTGGCCATTAAATTTGGGAATAAACGACAAGCAGAACGTAATAATTTACAGCAATCGTTGTTTGGGGCAGGCAGCTTAGCCGAAGAACCACTGCCAAAAGCTACCAATTGCAGTGAATATACCGAGTTAGAAAAGCTCAAAATAGAGAAAGATGTGGTGGGATTCTATATTTCAGGGCATCCGCTGGATACGTTCAAATTTGAGCTCTCTCATTTTTGTGATACAACCTTACCTCAACTAAGTGAACTAGCACCTCTAAAAGGCAAAGAAGTCCGTTTTGGAGGGGTGGTGGCGGAAGCAGCACATCGGATGACCAAAAACAACAAGCCCTTCGGCGTTTTAACATTAGAAGACTACGATGGCATGCATAAATTCTTTTTGTTTTCCGAAGACTATATTCGGTTTAAGGAATACCTCGAACCTGGTTGGTTCTTGTATATCATCGGGCACGTAACCGAGCAGAAATGGCGTAATGAGCTCGAAGTTAAAATCAAGCAAGTTGAAGTACTCGGGGAAGTCACCGAAAAATACTGCAAGGAAGTTAACCTTCACTTGAATGTTGACGCAGTCTCCTCAGAGCAAATCAATAATATAGAGGCATTATGTGTGAACCATCCCGGCAAAACACCAATCCGCGCTATCGTAAGAGCACCGAAGGAATCCATTCAGTTGGATCTACTTTCGCGCAAGCACCGCATCCAATGCTCCAAAGATATGTTCGATGAACTGGCAGAGCTTAAAGAGGTGGAGTTTAGTATAAAAAGGTAGATTTTGAATGCATTTTGCTATATACGTTTATTGTCTGAATCACAGATGATCACAGATCAAAAGGAAGAACGCAGATTAAGTTTTAGCTATTGGAAAAATATTTATTTTGTAAATAATTTATCTATTTTGCATTTTACCAAGAAAAAATCATGTTAAAATACAATAAATTTGTCTAAATAAGTAAAATTTTGTATTTAATCAAGATACATGTATTAGAAAAGTTCAATTACCTCACAACTATAGATACTTTAATTTGAAATGTGGAAATTGAAATTTTAGAGAATACCTGAGTTCGATTATTAAGTAATTGATTTTTAATTATTTATGAATTTTATGTCTAGTTTTTTGAGCGACTTTTTTAATATTTTAAATGTATTTTGCTAATTACGTTCATTATTTGATCTTTTTTTTCAGTTTTTCCTTTTATAAATCTTGTC
>JAUIFR010000294.1 GCA_030430325.1 Bacteroidia bacterium
GAAATAGGGCTTCGGACGGGTGATCGGATTTTAAAATTAAATGGAAAGGATTTTGAGCGATTTAGTGACTTAAAAAGCCCTGATGCCATACTTGGAAAGAATAGTTATTATACTGTTGAAAGAAATGGCAAAGTTCATGAAATAAAGCTACCTAGTGATTTTTTAAGCCGTCTTACTGAAAAAGGAGCTATAGAGCAGTTTATCAGCTTTAGGTTCCCATTTGAGATAGAGCAAGTGGCCAAAAAATCACCCGCCAAAAAAGCGGGTCTACTAAAAGGTGACCGTATTACTCAAATTAATGATACACCGATTGCATTTTATGATGAATTTGAGGTGATAAAACAAAATGCACTTGAAGCAGGTGATTCAAGTTTTAAGCTTCAGGTAGATCGGGCAGGTAGCACACTGACCCTAAATTTAGATGTAAAACAAGAAGGTATTTTTGGTTTCTACCCCAAAATATTGTTAGCGTATTCGCATAGCGATTATTCCATAGGAGAGGCAACCCAAAAAGGTATTAACAAGGCATTTTTAGTAGTTTGGAATAATATGCGGGGATTGGGTAAAATCATAAGAGGGGAGGTCAATGCAAGTAAGGCATTAAGTGGTCCTATTGAAATTGCAAACAGGTTGTATGGGGGTGCTTGGGACTGGAGCCACTTTTGGAATATTACGGGTTTGCTTTCTATGGTACTGGCATTTATGAATTTTTTACCTATTCCGGCGCTCGATGGCGGGCATGTGGCCTTTCTAACCTTTGAAATGATATCTGGGCGTAAGCCGTCTGATAAGTTTTTGGAAACAGCACAAAAAATTGGAATGATATTGCTATTAGCATTGATGGCATTTGTAATTGTAAATGATGTAATTAAGGCTATTTTTTAATGCTATGGTAAGGTTGTTGCATATTATAATACTAACTTTGATACTAACTTTTAGTGGTTGTATTAAGAAAAAGGATGTAAATGAAACCTGTCCGATTGCTGCCACCATTGTAGCGTATTCAGATTTGGAATGTTTGTGCTGCCCTGGTTGGACTGCCGTGACTGAATTTGATGATACCATTCGAGTAACGCAGTTCCCAAATGATGAACTCATATTACTCATGATGGAGCAAGAGGGGTTACCCTTATACATTCGTGTAGACTTTGAAGATGAGCAATTGGCTTGTGATGATCAGTTCAAGAAAATCACCTGTGTAGAGGTAAATTATACACCAATTTAGCTAAATTCGTTAATTTTACTTTGATTTAATTAATGTGGGGTTAGTCAAACGGCAAACATTTAAAGGCACCGTATACTCATTTATTGGTGTGGGGCTTGGCTTTGTTACCACAGGTTTACTCTTTCCAAAACTTTTTACAACAGAGCAAAATGGCTTGCTCAAATTACTTATTTCGTATTCTGTTATTTTTTCACAAATTTGCACATTAGGTTTTAATAATGTAACCACCAAGTTTTTTCCTTACTTTAGAAACAATGATAATGGACATAATGGCTTTACCGTATTACTAATTATCGTTCAGGCAATAGGTTATCTTTTCTTCATTGGGTTATTTTTTTTAAGTAAAGACCTCATTATTGATATTAACCAAGAGAAATCCCATCTTTTTACCCTTTACGTCGATTATATCATTCCAGTCGTTTTTTTTATGATGTTTTTTGGGTTGTTGGACCATTACAGCAAAATGATTTTAAAGGCAACCAGGGGAATATTTATTAGTGAATTACTGCAGCGTGTATTGATCTTTATTGCTGTTTTGATATTCTATATTGAAGTTATTGATTTTGATGGTTTTATCATAAGTTACCTCATCGCATTTTCATTGCCAAGTCTCGTATTATTTGGTTGGTTGTTTCTTGATAAGGCATTTAGTTTAAAGCCAAACTTCCAACTAATAAACAAGAAAATGTTGTATAAAATGATTAGTGTAAGCCTATTTTCACTACTCATTGGCCTTAGCAATGTATTGATCAAAAATGTAGATAGCATTATGATAGGTTCCATGGTCAGCCTAAATGCAACTGGGGTATATGCCATCAATTGTTTTTTTGGAATATTAGTAAGCCTTCCAGCCCGAACGATTCAAAAAGTAATTTCTAGCTTTTATGCGGAAAGTTGGAAGTCTAATGATCGTGATCAAATTAAAGAATTATATGAAAAAACTAGCTTAAACCAATTTATTATTGGTTTATTATTACTACTGATCATTTGGGTAAACTCAACTCATATTTATCAGATTTTGCCTGTAGAATATGAAAGTGGTAAATATGTGATTTTGTTCATTGGCATGACGAATCTACTTGAAATGCTTGCCGGTGGGAACAGTGTAATTATTGGAACCTCAAATTATTATAAATTTAATACGTTATTTATTGGATTGTTATTTGTATTGATAGTGCTTACTAATCTTGTTTTTATTCCTTCATATGGTATTACCGGTGCAGCTTTAGCTTCTGCTATTTCATTTTTTGTATATCACTTTATTAAATGGTTGTTTTTATACAAACTATTCAAATTTAACCCAATCGGGATCAAAAACTTAATTATATTGGGCATAGGCGTGGCTTCATATATATTGGTTTACTATATGCCAAGTGTCTCGATTCAGTTGCCCTATTATATTCCGGTAATTATTACTATTTTGATTAAATCAATTACCATAGTTTGTTTGTACCTTATTCCAATTGTGATACTTCGCATTTCGCCTATTATAAATGCGAAACTTGAAGAATTTTGGTGTTTAATTCGAAAATAAGAACAATTAACGCATTATTTTTGAATGTATTCTGCTAAATAAATTCAAAATAGACCATTTTTAGTTGGCCTCATTTGATTTGATAGTAGATTGTTTTTGTAATTAACTAACGTGTTAAGATCATTCGTTTGGTGTCCATTTCTTTCCCGTCTACCATGAGTGAATACAAATACATACCCGCCTTTAGGCTACCGCCGTGGAGCTCTACTTCACTTTTTGACGGGTCAAGTGCTAATTGATTTATGAGTAGTCCTTGCATATCAAAGGTGTAAATGTCTGCTTGATTTGTTTGAGCTGGTAGTGCATAGCGTATAGTGGTGTTTTCAGAAAATGGGTTGGGCGTATTTTGATATAAAATAGCTTGATCAATCTGGTATCCTTCCATGGCTAATGCATCTGATTGACTCACCTTCGCTTGCTGATCACCCAAAATAGCTGCCTTCAGCATTTCATTCTCTGTTTTTAGTTCGCTAACGGCACTGATGAGCATAGGAATGAGCTCAATATAATTTACGCTTAATTCTCCTTTTGGATCTTCATAAACTAACATGGGTAGTACTTCTTGTAATTCTTGCGCTTTTACGCCAAAATGCTTCAAATCATCAAACCGTTCTTGGTCTTTAAAATAATAAGAATATACAGGGATTTTTTCAAGGGTACTTATATTAATTATAATAAATAATTACACAAATAATTTTAAGTATAAATTTGGTTAATTTAATTGGTTTATAGTTGGAAATTTAAATTTTATGTTCACTTCAAATTTT
>JAUIFR010000041.1 GCA_030430325.1 Bacteroidia bacterium
GACTCGGATTGCCCCCCCGTCAAATCCTCCATTTTTGGGACCAAAAAGACGGTTTGCTGTAGTGGTATTTGCCAAACAAGTTGCAACTAAGAAAAATCCAATCCAAGCTCTAGCCATCCCCTCCCTTTTTCGATATAATCCTCCCACTTCTCATCAAATTCTGAACCTTCTAACGAACCGGAAAAAGTAATGAGTCAACGATTCTCTTTTGCTTGTATTTTTCTTCCATTCACCCACCAAAATGCCTTCTTTCGTAACATTTTCGATTTGTCCATGGCAAGTGTCAAAATCTCATCATAAGATTTAGTTTGGATGTAGAGCTGCTTCTTTATTTTGTCAATCCGTTCAAATAAACCAATAACTAACTCCTCTCTTTCAAGTCCTTTATCAATGAGTTCCTGGTAACGATTGGCCCCTCCAAATCCGGCACTTCGAATCGTAGTAGGAATAGGTTCGGCCTCCATAATTACACGATAAACGTGATCGTCACGCTCTTGAAGTACCCCCATCATATCATGAACAGTCGAGAGTTCCTTTTTCAAAATATCATAGTGAAAATGCAATTCTTCATTTTCCTTACGGAGTTTAGCTTCTTTGGGGGATTCCCATTTTGGGCTGGATACATATATAAAAACTATGATAACAGAAAATATAAGGGTGACCAACAAAAACCCAAAAAAGTTCAAGATGATATCCCAGGTACTTACTTTTACCCGTTCGTACTTACAAGATTCAGTATCGTAGTAATATTTTATACGAGCCATAAAATAGCTTAATGTCCTATATTTTTAGGAATTTCATTAAAATTTTCTCCAATAATAATGCTTTTTATCGAAATAAAAGGGACAATTTATTAAAATTCCTGATATTTGTCGGATAATTGTCATAAATGGTTTAAAAGTTAATTATACTTTCAATGGATTTTGTATCAATTCGAGCTGCTTTTCTTACTTATTTTAACAAAAATAAACATAAAATAGTTCCATCGGCACCTATTGTCAATAAAGATGACCCAGAATTACACTTTATAAATGCAGGTATGAACCCATTTAAGGACTATTTTTTAGGGAATAAAACTGCCTTAGAAAAAAGGGTCGCTAACCTTCAAAAATGTTTACGTGTATCTGGTAAACATAACGATTTAGAAGAAGTTGGTGTGGATACTTACCACCATACATTTTTTGAGATGATGGGTAACTGGTCGTTTGGGGCTTATTTTAAAGAAGAAGCTATTGCCTTGGCGTGGGAGCTGTTAACCACTGTTTATCATATACCAAAAGAAAGGCTTTGGGTCACTGTTTTTGGAGGGGATAAGGCCGATCAGTTGGAAGAAGATAAGGAGGCTTTGGGTTTATGGAAGCAACATGTGCCTGAAAATCGCATTCTTAAAGCTAGTAAAAAGGATAATTTTTGGGAGATGGGGGCAACGGGCCCCTGTGGACCTTGCTCAGAAATACATGTTGATTTAAGATCGGAGCAAGAGATACTTGAACTTTCTGGTGATCAATTAGTGAATGAGGATCATCCTCAGGTCATTGAAATTTGGAATTTGGTGTTTATACAATATAATCGCATGGCAGATGGTAGCTTAGTAGCTCTGCCCGAAAAGCACATCGATACAGGCATGGGATTTGAGCGCCTAGTGCGTGTCATACAAGGTAAGTCTTCCAACTACGATACGGATATTTTTGAACCATTATTCAATGAAATTAGCAAAAATAGTGGAAAAACATATGGTGAAAGCGATAATGAGCAAGTTGACATCGCCTTTAGAGTGATTGCCGATCATATTCGGGCTATTACATTTACCATAGCAGATGGGCAACTACCTTCTAATATGGGAGCAGGATATGTCATTAGGCGTATACTTCGTAGGGCTGTGCGATATGGTCATTCCTTTTTAGGGCTAAATGAAGCTTTTTTGTATAAATTAATCCCCGTACTTAGTAAGCAATTTGAAACTATTTATCCAGAAATAAAGGCCCAAGAAGCATTACTATGTAACGTAGTAAAAGAAGAAGAGCTTTCATTTTTGAGAACTCTTACTGCTGGTTTGCAACGACTTGATAAAATTATTGATGCAGCTCCTAAGCGTCTTGAAGGCAAGATTGTATTTGAATTATATGATACCTTTGGCTTTCCAGTAGATTTAACGGCGCTTATTGCCACAGAAAAAGGCATTGAGATTGACTATGAGGGCTTTGAAGTGGAGATGAAGCAACAAAAGCTTCGGTCTAAGCGGGCTGATGCTCATAGTTTAGAAGATTGGGTAGAAGTAAGACCTAATCAGATGTCACAATTTATAGGTTACGATCAATTAGAAGTGGAATCAACCATAATAAAGTATCGCAAGCTCACCGAAAAAGGGAAAGAAAAATATCAGATTGTTCTAGATCAAACACCTTTTTATGCGGAAAGTGGGGGGCAGGTAGGTGATACAGGGCTTCTAACTCAAGGAGAATTGAAGGTGCTTATCATAGATACACAAAAAGAGAATGATTTGGTCATCCATGTGGCCAATTCCTTTCCGTTTGATTCTGAATTACCCGTGCAGTGTGAAGTGAACCGTGGTCGACGGGCTAAAATTATGGCCAACCATACAGCAACACATTTGTTACATGCTGCTTTAAGGCAAGTTTTAGGTGATCATGTGCAACAAAAAGGCTCTCTTGTTCACCCAGATTATTTACGTTTTGATTTTTCACATTTTGCTAAAGTTACACCAGATGAGCTTCGTGAGATTGAAATTATAATTAATAAAAAAATTCAAAATAATATCGTACTAACTGAGCATCGCAATATGCCCATAAGTCAAGCTAAAGAATTGGGTGCGATGGCTCTTTTTGGTGAAAAATATGGAGAACAGGTGCGCGTGATTCAATTTGACCCTAATTTTTCTACCGAATTATGTGGGGGTACGCATGTTCAGGCTACGGGGCAAATTGGATTGCTTAAGATTGTGTCTGAATCGGCAGTGGCAGCTGGGGTTCGACGTATAGAGGCGGTATCAGGAATTACTGCTTTTCAGCAATTTCAACAATTTCAGCAAGAGCAGGAGCAGCTTGCAGAGCAGTTAATGCACCCCAAAGATCTTAATAAGGCCTTAGAGAAAGTTTTGCTGGAAAGTAAGGAGTTGAAAAAGAAATTAGAAAAGCTACAAGAAGGGCAGGGGCAAGCGCTAAAAGAAAGTTTGCTAAGCCAACAAGTGACTTATGGCGCACTTCAATTAATCATTGCAAAAGTAACATTGCCAAGTGCAGCTATTCTAAAGAAATTAGCATTTGAGCTACGCCAACAAATCCCTAATCTTTTTATGGTATTGGCCGCAGATATTGAAAGTAAACCTCAGATTGCTGTGATGATTGGTGAGCAAGTGCCTGCAGATCAATTTCATGCCGGGCAACTTGTTAAAAATTGGGCAAAATTTATTAAAGGAGGAGGAGGAGGGCAGCCCTTTTTTGCAACAGCTGGGGGTAAGGAAGTAAATGGCTTAGAGGAAGTAGTAAAACAGGCAAAGGAGTTTATCCAAAATTTGGAGTTGGTTTGATTATTGGAGGTTATTTAGGATAAATGTATGTGAATAGGATGCGGTAGCCACCCATATAGGAAACAAGACGAATTAGGCGGATATGATCCCTACAGTTGAAGTAAAGCTTGTTGTGAGATTCTGTGCAGCTCCTATCGTAGATCCATCCTGGTTGGGTCTGCTAAAAGTAGCCTGCTCCTCAGAGTTTTTGGCTCTGAGGAATCGTCCAAAAAATACAAAGTAAAAAAGTGAAACTTGTCCCAAAACAAACAAAATATCGGTTCAAGAAGTAATTCGAACCAAACTGAGTATTTATAATTAAATTGAATTTTTCAATGTTTTATGAAACCTTGTTGTATCAAATTTCGTATAATTCAATAACTTGATTACAGAAAATTAGAATTTAAAGTTTTGAAGAAATAATTTGGATTATACTAATAATTAATGTATTTTGCAAATTAACTCGATTTACTTTTTAAGCTTTTTTATACTAATTTTTTGTTAGATTTAACATTGGAACAATATAAGTAATATGATAAAAATAATTCCTTCAATAAATATAATTGGTGGCAAATGCATCAAGTTGAATCAAGGTGATTTTAATAGTGAAAAGATTTATTATCACAATCCACTTGATGTGGCAAAGAAGTTTGAGGACCATGGTATTGAGCAAATCCATTTGGTGGATTTGGATGGGTCAAAAAAAATGACTCCAATGAATTACCATGTTTTAGAGACGATTGCTGGTCATACTAATCTTAAGATAAACTATGCTGGTGGTATCCATAATGACGGCGATGTAATTAAAGTGCTTGAGTTTGGTGCAAGTACCATTACCGCAGCAAGTATTGCTGCACTAAAAAAGGAAAATTTTGCATCTTGGATCATATCATATGGTCGAGAAAAAATAACTTTGGGAGCCGATGCTTACCATGGCCAAATAAGAGTCAAAGGTTGGCAAAAACAAATGGAAATTGATTTATATGATCATATTTCTTATTTCTATAATCGTAGTTTGAAGTATTTGAAGGTTACTGATATCAGCAAGGATGGTCTTATGCAAGGCCCATCATTTGAGTTATACCAAAATATACTCACAAGATTTCCAGATGTATATTTAATTGCGAGTGGTGGCGTACGATCGATGGAGGACATAGAGCGCTTGCAAGAAATGGGCGTGCATGCAGTCGTATTTGGTAGAGCATTTTATGAAGGCAAAATTAAATTAGAAGAGCTTCATCGAATATTAGTATAAGGCTGCCTTAATTATATTGGATCAACATTAATAGAAATCTTAGTACCCCGGTAAGTTTGCTGTTGAGGTACAGTCTTACAAATCGTAAAAAGTTGTTGCTTAACTTCATTTGCGGATCTGTTTTTGGGTAATTTAATTAGAAGCTGCACGCGATAGTAATTCTTGACTTTGGTAATGAGGCAAGCTTGTGGGCCTAATATTTGCTCTTGGGCTATTAAATGTAACTGATCAATGTTTTTCTTTAGGGCAAATGCTGTTTTCCATGCTTTCTCGCTGTTTTTATGGGCACAGATTATTTGGATCATCCTGGTATATGGTGGATATTGATATTGTAATCGTTCATCAAGCTCTTGCTGAACATAGCTAGTGTACGAACCCTTTACAATATGTCGTACAATAGGATGATTGGGCTGAAAACTTTGAATGAGTACCTGTCCCTGCTTGTCACGACGGCCACTTCTTCCACCAACTTGTATAGCCATTTGGAATGCCTTCTCATGTGCTCTGTAATCTGGAAAGTGAATAAGGTGGTCTATATTGAGTATACCCACTAATGCCAAATGCTCAAAATCCAACCCTTTGGCGACCATTTGCGTGCCAATAATCACATCAACTTGCTGCTGGTTAACCAATTCAATGATAGTTTTCATGCTATGCTTGCCTTTGGTACTGTCTGCATCCATACGTATGATTCGTAGCTTAGGTAAAATGAGTTGAAGTTCCTCTTCGAGTCGTTCCGTGCCATAGCCCATCTGAGTAATTTCTGTACTACCGCAAGACTGGCATGTGCTAGTTTGTTTTTCTTTATATCCACAGTAATGACATCTAAGTTCATCATTAGCAAGATGATAAGTCAGACTGACAGCACAATTTATACATTCGGGCACTACACCACAATGCTGACAAACTAAATAGGGGGCAAATCCTCTTCGGTTTTGAAAGAGCAGGACTTGCTTTTGATCCGCAACACATTGCCGTACGGCTTCTATTAGCTCTTGCGAAAAAGGGCCATGCACCCTTTTTTGTTGGTGCGCTTTTCTTAAGTCGATGAGCTTTATATCAGGAGTAGGCGTATTTTGATAGCGCTTAGTCAGTTTTACATAACCATAAACCCCTTGCAAAGCTAAATGCATGCTATTGATGGATGGTGTTGCTGAGCCGAGCAGGGTCTTGGCATGGTGTAAATGGGCAAGCAGCAAGGCAGCGTCTCTACCGTGGTAATATGGTGCGGGTTCATGTTGCTTATAGGACTGCTCATGTTCTTCGTCAATGATGACTAAACCAATATTTGTAAAGGGTAAAAATATACTAGAGCGAGCTCCAAGGACAAAATTGATGCGTTCCTGTTGTACCGCACGCCAAATTTCTACTCGCTCCGTATTACTTATTTTAGAGTGATAAACACCCATATCGTCCCCAAAAACTTTACCCAAGCGCATGAGCATCTGTGTGGTGATAGCGATTTCTGGTAATAACATCAAAACTTGGTGGCCACTATCCAGCACTTCTTGTATAAGCTTAATATAAATTTCTGTTTTTCCACTTCCTGTTACACCATGAAGCAGTACAGTTGACTTTGACTCAAAGTATGCAGTAATTTCTTCGTATGCAGTATTTTGCTCCTTACTTAATTTAAAATTTTGGTCCTTTTTTTTGGCAAATTGTAATCTCGATGCTTCGGTTTCGAATACTTCAAAAATGCCATTTTTTATGAGGGTGTTTAACGAGGAACTAGATTGAATTTTGTTTTTTAATACACTAATTGGTATGCCCTGTTGGTTTAAGGATATATTTTGATAGACCGGTATGGTTTGCAAATAGGTAAGTAGTACTTCTTCCTGCTTTGGCTTCTTTTGGATTTTATTAAATAATGTTTCCAGTTGATCTTTTTCTTCAATATAAGCTGGTGCTAATCGCACATTTTTAATCCATTTTGGTTTGTATTTTTTTTGATAAGTTTCTTCTACCAACAAGATTTTTTTCCTTTGCAAATGATGCACCGTGCGCGTGATATTAAATGGCAATAACTTTGACGCTTCTTGTAATTTTATGTGGTCTACACGTTTTAATAATTCAATTAATTCTGTTTCGTTTTCACTAAGTTCAAGTGGCAGTTGTTTGAAACTTGGGTGTAAAGACAAAGTAGCTGCGCTTGTAATTTTAAATCCGCTGGGTATAGCCGCTTGCATGATTTCCCCATTATAGCATAGGTAATAAGAGGCTAACCAATCCCAAAAAGTAAGCTGTATAGGCAAGATGGTAGGTATTTCATCCAATACTTCAATGATGGGCTTTAGCTTATACTCGGTATGAGTAGGGGGGTGGAGTGAAATGATGATGCCTGTTAATAACCTATTTTGCTCGCCAAATGGCACTACCACACGCATACCTATGGTTAATTTTTCAGGTTCTTGATCGTATGAATATGAGAAGGATTGAGGAATGGGAATAGGCAAGAGTACGCCAACGTGCTGGGTAACATGATCAAATAAGGTATTTTGCATGGGTGTTGACTTTTTGGGCATACTAATTGCAAATATAGTGTTTTATATACCCAAATTCTATTGCTTATTTTGGGATAAATTTCTTTTCATAATTGGTTTTGTATGATAAAAGATTAGGAGAGGAAGTTTTTAAACAATTAAATGAATAAAAACTCATGATTGTAAGCAATATAACAAATTAAACAATAAATATAGATCATATTAGAATGATGCACATCGGGTTAGGGATGCAAAATGCCGGCCTTTGGCCGGGTCCGAAGGACGGAACCATTTTGGAGCCCGGCCTGGAAATGATTTATTCATTTTCAGGCAACCCCCAAAAAAATTTAAAAAATAATTAATTGACGACGGTTTGATGAAGGCCATTAAATTAAATTGTTATACTGAATAAATTTAGCAAAAATAATTCAAAATTATCCAAAAAATCAAGAATAAAGAATAAAGAATAAAGAATAAAAATTTCCTAAAAAACGAAACTTAAAACCGATTTACTTGAAAAAATCTGTCTAAATAAAATAATTATATAAATATTTGATTAACAATTATGTAAAATGAAAATCAGCATATAAACAATAGTCATGTAAAAACCAATAAAACCAAAAGAAGAAAATGATTACAATATTAAATAAAATAGACAATATTAATTCAAAATTACAAAAAAAACAAATTTGGCAAAATACATTCAAAATAATTTATATTAACATCAATATTAACTAAAATACCAAATATTAACCATCCAATTGCACATCACTTTAAACCCACCATTTGTAATTTGATTTTTTTAGCATCAACTTTGTGCATATACCGCAGGCATGAGTGGACTAAAAAAATTACTGGGTGATACAGCTCTGTATGGGTTGAGCAGCATAATTGGTAGGGTGATTAACTTCCTACTTGTTCCGCTTTATACTAAGTTTTTTGTACCAGAGCAGTATGGAATTGTGACCGAGCTATACACCTATGTGGCATTTTTAAATGTGGTGTATATGTATGGCATGGAAACAGCCTATTTTAGGTTTGCCACCAAACATAAGGATCATGCGGACGATATTTATGCTACTTCAGTGCTTAGCATCTTTTTTACTTCGGTTTTATTTTCAACTGTTTTTTTTGTGTTTGCCTCGCCCATTGCCACCATTTTAGGCTATACAGGCTATGAGATTTACTTTAAGTGGTTGAGTATTATCATTGGAATCGATGCTATTATGGCTATCCCATTTGCACGGCTTCGTTTGGTAGGCAAAGCCAGCTATTTTGCTGTCGTAAAGGTCATTAATATACTGCTTAATGTAGGGCTTAATATATTTTTTATTGTAGGCTGCAGGTTAATTTACGAAGGGAAGATACTGGAAGGGTTAAAAGATATAATTACCATTGTGTATCATCCCAATTGGTCTGTTGAATATGTGTTTGTTTCGAATTTATTGGCCAATTTAGCCTTAGTGCCGTTGTTGGCACCACAATTATTTAAGGTGAAGGGAGGTATTAATAAGGCGTTTTTATATAAGATGCTGCCATATGCCTATCCTATTTTATTTACTGGATTAGCAGGTATCACGAATGAGATGTTGTCTCGGTTGTTACTACGACAATGGTTGCCCATTGGATTTTATAAAGAAACTACCAGCTTAGCGGCACTCGGTATTTTTGGAGCATGTTATAAACTAGCGATGTTTATGCAGTTAGGTATTCAGGCCTTTCGGTATGCTGCAGAACCCTTCTTTTTCTCAAAAGCGGAAGACCGAAACGCTCCAAGCGTGTATGCTGACGTAATGCATGCGTTTATACTTGTGGCATCATTTGTATTTGTCTCTGTGAGCCTACAACTCGATTTTTTAGGACATTTATTTCTTAGAAACCCAGTGTACCATACAGGGCTTCATATCGTACCTTTTTTATTATTTGGGTATTTATTCTTAGGTATTTACTATAATTTGTCTATTTGGTTTAAGTTAAAGGATAAAACCTATGTGGGAACCATTATTTCTGTATCAGCGGCTTTATTGACCATCTTTTTAAATTATATCATGATCCCCCTTGCAGGTTACCTTGGTAGTGCTATGGTTACCTCTTTTATATATTTGATCATGGCGGTTGGTTGTTATACTTGGGGAAAAAAACAATTTCCAGTGCCCTATAAAATTTGGCGGGGTCTATTTTATTTAGGGTTTTCGGTGTTGATCGTTTATGCATTTCAGATGCTAGAATTAAGCTATGATTGGAGTAAAATAGCATTAGGCGCCTTAATTTCAGTAATATATGCGCTTGTTTTATTTGTTTTTGAATTTAAAAAAATACAGAATAGTTAGTTATTATTTTAAAATTATAAGAACTGAAAGGCATCAGCATCTTCTAAAACCGGAAATTTTGCTCTAAATTTATTTTGTTCTGAGCGGCAAAGCCTAACAGTATTTGTAAATATATTTTCTGATAAAAAACATAATGTATTTCCTTTGTAATCATGAGCAACAGAATGACCTACATGTTGCACCCCATTTTCATTTATTCCCATACAATTTACTCCAATAACGTAAGCCGAATTTTCGATAGCGCGTGCCTTTAAAAGGGCATTCCAAGCACTAATCCTTGTCTGGGGCCAACCGGCTAATACGAGCATCAAATCATAGTAATTATGCTTTGCTTGTGCACACCATGCAGGGAAACGAATATCGTAGCATAGCAAGGGCAGAATGCGCCACCCCTTAAATTCAATATAATTTTTTGAAATGCCAGGTGTAAGGTGATGATGTTCGCCTGCAAAAGTAAATAGATGGTGTTTGTCATAATATTTAAAATGGCCATCCGGGCTCATCCAAATGAGTCGGTTATATACATTGCCACTTTCTTTGATCAATAAGCTGCCGACGATATCAGCTTGATGTTGTGCAGACAATTGCCTCATCCACAGCATGGTAGACCCATTTACTGGCTCGGCGAGATCTTTGTTAATAGTGTATCCTGTATTAAACATTTCAGGAAGTGCAAAAATATTTGGAGTCTCGGTGACGCTCCAAATTAATTCTTCGATATGTGCAAGATTTGCAGGCTTATTTTGCCAAATTAACTTCGGTTGAATGATTGAGATGGTAATTTGGTCTGACTTTTCCATATTTTTTACTTGAAGGTATTAAAAATAAATTGTTACACCTATTGAATTCAATATATTAACCCGTATTATTCATCACAGTGTTGTGCAATAATGGAAGATTTTTTATCTCAAACCTACACGGCTAATATTTCAACAGACTTGTATTAGCACTTTCTCGTAATAATTAGTTCATTTGAATCATACCTTTTATCCAATTTATTGTAATGATCCAATTTATTCAGAGTCTAAAAATTATGCCGAGATGGATAATTTTATCAATTGATATATCCATTCTTTTTATTTCAATTACTCTTTCCTATTTGCTAGGTTACCAATTTGATTTAGCTTTTTTAATGGAAGAAGGCAATATTTTTTATGGGGTTCCATTATTTGTATTTTGTGGCGTAGCTTCTATTTTACTAAGCAGAAGTTATACTGGAATTATTAGGCATTCAGGCCTTAAGGACTCGATTAAGTTGTTGATTACAGGTGCTTTATCTTTTTTATTTCTTTCATTTTTTGATATAGTTAGCTATTATATTTTTCAGAAGCCATTCATACCCTTTTCCGTTCTACTTATTAGTTTTTTTTGCAGTACATCCTTAATTATAGGTTACCGGTTAGTCGTTAAATATATTTTTACTCATTATAATAAGCGAATTGGTAAGCAGCTACGTGTTGGTATATTTGGAGCTGGACAATCCGGAATTATTACGAGCCAAATCCTTAGTCATGATACGGTGAATGATACTAAAATTGTATCCTTTTTTGAAGATGATTCGCGCAAAGTAGGCAAACGAATTAATGGTGTTAAAATATATCAAGCTGGTAGTGACTTTGCAAAACTTCTTGATCGGTTAGGAATTAGTGAATTAATTATTGCTGTTCAAAAAATTTCGGTAGCCCGTAAAAATGAAATTGTTGACTTATGCCTACAAAAAGGCATTAAAGTAAGGGTTGTTCCTCCAGCATATCATTGGATTAAGGGAGAATTAAGCTTACAGCAAATTCAAGATATTAAAATTGAAGAATTATTAGGACGAGAGCCGATACAACTCAAGAATGAAAATATCATGCGTAGCATGTCCGGAAAAGTAATCATGATTACTGGTGCTGCGGGATCTATTGGTGGTGAGTTAGTGCAGCAATTGATAAGCTATGCTCCGAAAAAATTAATTTTCTTGGATCAAGCAGAAACAGCACTTTATGAGTTACAAGTGGAACTACAAAAACTCGATTTGCCCATTTCATATCATTTTCATATTGCCGATATCGGAAATCAACGTAGGGTAAATTATCTTTTTGAGACGTATCAGCCCAATTATGTTTTTCATGCAGCAGCCTATAAGCATGTACCAGTTATGGAAGATAACCCTTTTGAAGCGGTACTTACAAATATTTACGGCACCAAAAATTTAGCTGATGCAGCGCTGGCCTTTAATGCCGAAAAATTCGTCATGATCTCAACTGATAAAGCCGTTAACCCTACTAATGTGATGGGAGCTTCCAAGCGAATTGCCGAATTATATGTGCAATCACTTAATCATGATGTGGTTACTAAAAATAAAGGTAAAACAAGTTTTATTACAACTCGTTTTGGTAATGTATTAGGTTCGAGCGGGTCAGTAATTCCATTATTCAAAAAACAAATTGAAGAGGGAGGTCCTATTACAGTAACTCATCCGGAGATTTCACGTTATTTTATGACTATTCCTGAAGCTTGCCAATTAGTGTTAGAAGCATCTGTAATGGGCAGAGGAGGGGAAATATTTATTTTTGACATGGGTAAGCCTATTAAAATCATTGACTTAGCTATGAAAATGATTAAATTATCTGGTTTAAGATTATCAAAGGATATTGATGTGATATTTACGGGTCTTAGGCCAGGAGAAAAACTGCATGAAGAGTTACTTTCTACCGAAGAATATTCCATTCCAACACATCATCCTAAAATCTTAATTGCAAAAGTTAAAGAGGAGCGTTTTGATGCGATTAAGAAAACAATTGATGAATTGATTGTAACGGCATATCAAAATGATGAGTTAGAACTTGTCGGTACTATGAAAAATATAGTACCTGAATTTGTCAGCAAAGCTTCTAAGTTTGAAATATTAGATATCAACTCTAAGGTTAGAGAAGAAGGGTAAAAATTGATTTTTGGGGAATTTTTCTTGTATTTTACTTAAATTTAACCTAAAAAAATCAAAATTGAAGCAAAATTTACCTTGTTTACCCTTACATTATTTCCCTTGTGTTGCATTTGTGAGCGTTGTTTACCATCATGCATCATTTGTTCTTAATGACTTAGATCATTTTCGAAAACAAAGTTACCGCAACCGCATGCAAATTCTGGGCCCAAACAAAGTGCAAACACTAAGTATCCCTATTCAACATCCCAACCGAAACATTCCCATAAAAGAGGTACGCATTGACCACTCCCAAAAATGGCAACTTAACCACTTTAGGGCAATACAGTCTGCTTATTCAAAAGCACCATATTTTGACTATTATTGGCCCGAGTTTGAAGCACTAATTGTAAAGAAAAAAGAATTCTTATGGGATTATACGCTGCCTTTGCTCCATAAATTATTAGGGTTTTTAATTGGTGAGACCAGCGTAAATTTAGCATCTGATCATTATAATAGTATTAAAAACGGACATTTTGACAGTAAAGAATTGGTGCCCGCCAAGCAAATGCCTTTATTTTTTAAGGAATATGGATATTTTCAACTTTTTGGCAAAGTATTTGCACCAAATTTAAGTAGTATTGACTTGCTCTTTTGTGAAGGACCTCATGCTAAGGCAATTTTAGCCCAATCTTTCGATCAGCAACTGTTTGATGAATTTTTGGGATAAAAATGTGAATGGTAGATTCCAACTGTAAAAATTACAAAAGGCATGTTTTGCTAAAAAAAGTAAGGGGGAATGTCTCTTTTAAAGCGAGACTTTAGTATATTGTATTTTAATTTAATGTAGGAACGATATTATATGGAGGCAAAATTTTCAAATCGTGTTAAAGAAGTATTATCACTTAGCAGAGAAGAAGCGCTTCGACTTGGTCATGATTATATAGGTATTGAACATTTTTTACTGGGAATGATTCGAGAGGGGGAGGGAATTGCCATTGGCTTAATAAAAAAACTAGGCATATCACTTAATGATTTAAGAGGACAAGTTGAGCGTGCTATCAAATGTTCTGCCATGGGTAATGTCGTGAAGTTGACCAATATTCCTCTTACAAAACAATCAGAAAAGGTATTGAAGATCACGTATTTGGAGGCAAGAATATTCAAAAGTGAGTTAATTGATACTTCTCATTTATTGCTATCGATTTTAAGAGATGAAGATAATATAGTAACACGCTTACTTGAAAAATATGAAGTAAATTATGAAGTAGTTAAAGAATTAATGGAATATCAACATAATGGGCCTATGGCTACATCAGACACAGATGATGATGATGATAGCACAAGAATGTTTGGTAGTGGTAAGGACGCTCCAAAGTCAGGAGAAAAGTCACGCACACCGGTACTTGATAATTTTGGCCGAGATTTAACTAAATTGGCTGAAGAGAACAAGTTAGATCCTATTGTTGGCCGCGAAGAGGAAATTGAGCGTGTGGCTCAGATATTAAGCCGACGTAAAAAAAATAACCCCATTTTGATAGGCGAGCCAGGTGTAGGTAAGACGGCTATTGCTGAAGGGTTAGCTCTTCGAATTATCCAAAAGAAAGTTTCGAGGGTATTATTCGGTAAGCGCGTAGTTACACTTGATTTAGCATCACTTGTGGCTGGTACAAAGTACCGAGGGCAATTTGAAGAGCGCATGAAAGCTGTAATGGGTGAACTAGAAAAGTCCCCTGATGTAATCTTATTTATTGATGAATTACATACCATTGTTGGTGCAGGTGGAGCCTCTGGTTCATTGGATGCGTCCAATATGTTTAAACCAGCTCTTGCCCGGGGCGAAATACAATGTATTGGTGCTACAACATTAGATGAATACCGACAATATATAGAAAAAGATGGTGCTTTGGCGAGGCGTTTTCAGATGGTAATGGTTGATGCAACTTCGCCTGAAGAGACCACCGAAATTTTAAATAATATAAAAGCTCGATATGAAGAACATCATCATGTCAATTATGATGAGGAAGCTATAAAGGCTTGTGTTCAAATGTCGGACCGGTACATAAGTGATCGTTATTTACCAGATAAAGCGATCGACGTATTAGATGAAGCAGGGGCGCGTGTTCATATTAATAATATACATGTTCCTGATAGCATAGTCAAGCTTGAAGAAAGCATAGATGATGTTAAAAAAGAGAAAAATAGGGTTGTAAAGAGTCAAAAGTATGAAGAAGCTGCTCAGTTAAGAGACAAAGAGAAGAAATTGCTCGAAGAACTTGATCGTGAAAAGCTGAAGTGGGAAGAAGATACCAAGACAAAACGTTATGCCGTAACAGAAGAGAATGTGGCTGAAGTAATCAGCATGATGACGGGTATTCCTGCTAGTAGAGTCGCTCAAAATGAGAGTCAGAAATTACTTGGCATGGCCGATCAATTATCTGGCAAAGTAATTGGTCAGGAAGATGCTATTAAAAAATTGGTTAAGGCCATTCAGCGAACGCGAGTTGGTTTGAAGGATCCTCAAAAGCCAATTGGTACCTTTATATTTTTAGGTCCAACAGGAGTTGGTAAAACAGAATTAGCCAAAGTTTTATCTAAATATTTGTTTGATAAAGAAGACTCGCTTATCCGAATTGATATGAGTGAGTATATGGAGAAATTTTCGGTTTCGAGGTTAGTAGGAGCGCCTCCAGGTTATGTAGGGTATGAAGAAGGAGGACAGCTTACTGAGAAGGTTAGGCGTAAACCGTATAGTGTTGTACTTTTAGATGAAATAGAAAAGGCACATCCAGATGTATTTAATTTATTATTACAAGTATTAGATGATGGTATCTTGACAGATGGGCTTGGTCGAAAAGTAGATTTTCGAAATACGATTATCATTATGACATCCAATATTGGTGTTAGAGACTTAAAGGATTTTGGGTCTGGAATCGGATTTGCGACACAAGCTAAATCTGATAATATGGATGAAATCATGAAGTCAACCATACAAAATGCTTTAAGAAAGGCATTTAGTCCAGAGTTCTTAAATAGACTTGATGATGTAATCATCTTTAATTCATTAGTGCAAGAGGATATACAACAAATCATTGATATTGCCTTAAAGAAATTATTAGATCGTATTGAGAAGTTGGGATACAAAGTAGTAGTTACAAAAAATGCCAAGAAATTCTTAGCTGAGAAAGGTTATGATCCACAATATGGTGCTAGACCTTTGAACAGGGCTGTCCAAAAATACTTAGAAGATCCGCTAGCAGAAGAATTGCTTAAGGAAAAACTTAGTGAAAGTATGACGATTGAGGCGGACCATGATGGCAAGAGTGATCAATTAACCCTAAAAGCCAAAAAGGAAAAAAAACAAAAACCCGAAAAGGATAATGAAGAAAAAATAGGGTAGTGGCAAAGACTAATGCAGCTATCCTTGCTATAATTTTAATGTAAGATAAACAAATTTTACCTTGTAGAATAAATTATAGCCTGAACAATCACTTTAATCTTACCTCAATTTATAGATAAATAGAGTTGCAAATATAATTAAATTTGCATTTAATGCAATATATTTTATATTTAGATAAATTATTTAATAATTATGAGGTTGATATGAACAGATTGCTATATTTGATTGTTATTCTATTGTTTTTTCAAGATGTTGGGTTTTCTCAAGGGTTTTATACTCGATTTAGAGAACGGAAATTTAGTGTGATGGGTGGAGTTGGGACATCAACTTACTTTGGAGATGTTGCCGTGCCTGGTGTGCGTGTGGATCTTACCCCGGCTTTTGAGCTTAAAACACAATATAGATTTTATAAATATACTACGGCACGTGTATCGATCACCAATTATACCCTCGCTGCTGCTGATGCAGTAGCAGATGAAGATTACGAACGAGCCAAAAGGGATCATACATTTCGTGCCAATAATTTTGAGTTCACAGCTCAAATTTTACTTTATTTGTTGCCATTAGAAGGAAATTATTATAAACGTCCAAAATTTAATGCCTATGGTATTGCTGGGGGGGGCTTTTCAACTAATAATCCGAAAGCTAAATTTGAAGGAAGCTGGTATAATATTAATAATGTTGTGCATAATTCGTATCAAAAAATAATTGTGCCGGTTGTTCCATTTGGTGTTGGGGGATATTATAAAATTAACCCTTTCTTTAATATTGGAATTGAGGCGGTTTATCGTAAGTTATTTACTGATTTTGTTGATGGAATAGGTAGTGAAAGTGAACTTGATACTTCGCAATTTGTACTACCCGAACAAGAACATATTGCTAATAGTGTTGCTATAGGAACGCATACTGATAAAAAAGATGGTTATTTCTTACTTACTGTTAATTTTGAATATTATATATCTCCATTAGTATTCAAAAACCCAGCTCGAAGGTCTCAAAGGAATATGCAACGAAGGAGACGCTCTCCGATGCGGTATCGAAAGTAGTAAAATTAGTGTTAAGAACTTGTTTTATCTGAATTATCGTGATCAATTGAATCAGCAATCAGTTGAGCTAGGTCCTTCACTTCAACGCTTTGTTCTTTTTCAAAATGGTTCACTCCATCATGAATCATAGTCATACAAAATGGACAGGAAGTGGCGATAATATTTGCTTCGGTCGCAACAGCTTCTTCCGTTCGCTCATGATTAATTTCTTTATGGCCCGCTTCAGCATCCTTGAACATTTGAGCACCCCCAGCACCACAACATAAACCTTTGCTACGGCATCGTTTCATTTCAACAAGCTCTGCATCAATCGATTGAATTACAGCCCTTGGTGCCTCATAAATTGTATTAGCTCTCCCTAAATAGCATGAATCATGAAATGTAATGCGTTTACCTTTATAGGCTCCCCCCTCAACTTTGAGCTTACCTTCATTAATTAAGGACTGTAAAAATGTAGCATGGTGCATGACCTCATAGCTACCACCTAAATCTGGGTATTCATTTTTTAGGGTATTAAAACAATGGGGGCAGGCCGTAACAATTTTTTTTATAGCATACCCATTCAATACCTGTATATTTGCCATAGCCTGCATTTGAAACAAAAATTCATTGCCAGCACGACGAGCAGGGTCACCCGTACAGCTTTCTTCGGGACCCAAGACAGCAAATGAAATAGTTAAGTGATTTAGAATTTTAACAAATGCTTTGGTTACTTTTTTATAACGATCATCATAGGCTCCAGCACATCCAACCCAAAATAAAATCTCAGGTTGTTCTCCACGCCCGTGAAGCTCACTCATTGTTGGGATTTTTACTTCCATTGTTGACTCATTTAATAAAATCACAACAAATAGCTCATTTTTTTACTTAATTCCAAAACAAAGTTCAATTCTCAAGATAGAATGCCTAAGTTTTTAAATTATATTTAGGAGAAGCCCATAAACAATGGCGCAATTAAAACTCCTTAATCAACAAATGTGTGGATGTATTGGAACCCGCCTCAATTTGTACGATGTATGGGCCCTGGGGTTTACGCTCAACAAGTGAAGTCAAGTCAATAACCTTACTAAAAGGAACATCACTAGAAGTAACAATCTTTCCAGTTACATCCAGTAGTTTGATATGTATCGTTTGCCCTTGGTATGTGATTGGAATATTGGCATACAGTTTATCAGACACATAAGGATTTGGATACAAATGGCAATCATTATTTTCAATTTGATAGTCGACCCTTACCAAGTCCGAATAAGTGTATTCCCCATTGAAGTCAACTTGCTTAATGCGGTAATAGGCTACGCCGTATATTGGCTCATAATCGTATGCATGGTAACTTTGAACTATGTCCGTATCCCCTTGTCCATCTACTCTTGCTACTGTTGTAAAGTCAACAAGATTGGTACTTCGCTCAACTTCAAAATAATCATTATCCATTTCAGAGCTTGTCTGCCAAACTACTTTTACCATATTATTAGAAAGTTCAGCTAATACGGAAAGCCATGTAACAGGTAGCGATATTGCTGGTTTAGATGTGATCATAGCAAATCCATCATTTATTCCTCCAGTAAACATGGTACAAACAATACTATTTATTTCTTTTTCGACCATATTGCTAACATCCCCACAGATATTTTGTGCCACCACTGACAGGGTAACTGGGTCGGCCGTTGCAAAAAAGATGGTTACTGTATTAGTGCCTTGTCCACCAATGATCATAGCTCCAGGTACACTTGTAGTCCATGTAAAGGAACTCGCCACACTACTTAGCTCTGATACACTATAGGAAGCAATACCTTTTTGGCAGTATACATCTGCTCCAGCTATTGGGTTGATTTGCAATGGGCTAGTAACACCATCAAGTGTAGATCCACAAATAGGTATATTGCCATATCCATCACCAACACCACCCAAATACTGAGCGCTCAACTGAATAGTTGAGAGTAAAAGTATGATGATTAGGTATATAAATTTATTGTACATGATGATTGCTTCTTATGGAGCTGTACGCACACCTCTAAAACCGAGTGACTCTATACGATAATTACCCTGACCGTTCCAGAGAATCATCAACACAATCAGGGTAATAGCCAGCCAGTTGGGCACTTTGCGACTGCGCAACCAGTTCAGTGGCGGGCTACATAGAACCGCAATAAAAACGGCCAGAAAGAAGGGCACCAACAGACTCGCTGCCACCCTCATGCCGGCTACGACGATGACAAAAGCAGCCAGAAGCAGAAAGAATCGAGAGACGGGAGAGAATTTTTGTTCCATTGAGTCATGCTAGCTTAACGCGGGGTTTGCCACCAGTATTTCGGCGAGTAGAATACGCTCCCCAAATGTCCCGGCCCAATATTGATGCCTACTGAACTCTTATCACCTGCAGGAACCCTGAAAAGCATGCGTTACGCATTTGCCTACGGTGCCGACGCTGTCTATATCGGCCAACCGCGGTACAGCCTGCGCGTGCGCAACAACGAGTTCAAC
>JAUIFR010000042.1 GCA_030430325.1 Bacteroidia bacterium
TTAATTAAATTTTAAAAATTATGAAGAATAAGTTAAAAATAGACCAGTTGAAGATTAAAAGCTTTGTGTTACAAGATGTCAATAAGAAAAAGGTACTAAGTGGTGGTACAAGATCACATGTTGATAACCCATCACCTATATGTGTTCCTAATGGTGTTTAAATTTCATGTAAAAATGTAAATTAATTTATTTGTAGCCTTGTTCCTATAAAATATGAGGTGGTATTTAGTGATTTTTGGAGTATTAATTATTGGAAGTTCAATGGGCAATCCAGTTACTTCCAAAACCAAATTACTAATGCAGCAAGCTGATTCAGCTTATTTAGAACTTGATTTTATAGGAGCTATTGCTACATTAAAATTAGCAGAAAAATATACGAACCAACACAACTTATTCTACTCACAATTCATATGTCTTAATAATCTAGGTGCACTCTATATTGAAATGGGAAAATATGAACATGCATTAAACGCTTTACTACGAGCCATTTCAATTAGGGAGAACATAAAAGGTGAACCACAACTACTAGCTAAATGCTATCAGCTTCTAGGCAAAGTTTTAACATTAAGGCATAAGAATAAAGAAGCAATATCCTATTTAGGACAAGCATTAACTATTTATAATAATTCAAGCGATTCAGCTGAAGTTGCCAATACCTATTTATTAATTGGAAACTATTATAGCCTATTGGATGTATTTGATTCAGCAAAAACCTATTTGTTTAAGTCGCTAAACTTGATGCAAAACATATATAATGCACCCCACCCAGACCTAGCAAGATGTAATTTTCACATAGGAGAGTACTATTTCAGAGCAGGAGAAGATGATAAAATATTAGATTACTACCAAAGGGCACTAAAAATTAGATTACAGTTATATCAAAGTGAACATCCTGATTTAGCAGAGTCGTATGAATCAATGGGTTATTATTATCAAGCCTTTGGAGATTATGCTAAGAGCCTATTGTATTATCAGCAATCAGCAAACATAAGGCAACACGTTTTTGGCTTTAGCCATCCTGAGCTTGGCTCCTCTTATATGAATATTGGTTACAGTTATCAGCAATTGGCCCAATACAATGAGGCAATCAACGCTCACACCAGGGCTCAAAAACTCTGGGACAGCCTAAATAATGGAAATCATCCAAACTATTCATTATGCCTCAGAGGAACTGGCGAGTGCTACGAGGGTTTAGGTAAATTAGAAGAAGCTCGAAGTTTTTTTTATAGGGGGATGAAAAAGCACATGGAGCAAGTAGGCGAACACCATCTCAATACTTCATTTAGTTATAGAGACATCGGCGATTTTTATTATAGAAATTCAAACTTTGACTCCGCGGACTATTATTATAAGAAAACCTTAGCTATTCACAAAAAGGAATATGGGAATAAGCTAACTGTTGGCGGGGTCTATTATCGAATTGCACAAAACAACTTAAAATTAGGTAGACTGCAAGAAGCCATGCAAAATTTTCAAGAAGCCCTGACCTGTTCAAGTTATAATTTTAGATCAAATTCCATTTTTGATAACCCTACTGCTACTCAATGCAAGCAAGCTAATTTTTCACTAAAGGTGTTAGCAGGTAAAGCAAATGCTATGCAAGAATTTTATGATTCTATAAGTGATATTAAATACCTCCAAACCGCTCTTAAAACCTATATTTTATGTGCAGAGATCATTGATCAAATTCGACTTAGTTATTCTAAAGAGGCAAAAGGAACATTCAATGAAGCATCAATGCAATTATTCGAGCAAGCCATTAATACAGCATCACAGCTTTACAAAATTAATGTAAATAAGCAGTACTTGAAGTTAGCCTTTCAGTTTATGGAACAAAGTAAGGCATTCATGCTGGTACAAACCCTGAAAGAAAATCATGCCAAACTCACAGGTGGCGTGCCAGATTCAATGATAGCCAAAGAAGTAACACTTAGAATAACGATCGACAACTATAAAAAGAAAGTTTTTGAACATCAAGCAACTGCAAGCAATAAGGAACAACTTAAAGAAGCACAACAACAATTATTTAATTCAAAATCTGAACTTGAGGAACATATACAGTTCTTAGAAAGGCGATACCCAAATTACTACAGATTAAAATATAGTAATGGGGCTATTGACCTTGAAGAAACACAACGAAGATTAAAGCCAAATATGGCCATTTATGAGTATTTCATGGGTGATGAGCAGGCTTATTTGTTTCAAATCAAAGCTAACTCATTTCAACTTTTTGAATTAGGCTCTGCTAACAAAATTCGTAAGCACACCAGGGAACTTATTCGGTTTGCTAACAAACAATCTGTTATCAATAATATCAATTTAAATAAGTTTTATAAACAATCGCATGAACTTTACCGCATTTTATTTCCAGCGAACCCTACGTCAAAGATCATTATAGTACCAGCTGGCATACTTAGTCACCTAGCCTTTGATTTGCTCATTACCAAAACAAGTAAAGCAAAGCTTAAGCAACAGCCTTTCTTGCTTCAAAATTCTTCCATCAGCTATGCCTACTCTATTGAGGCCCTTTACAACACGCATAGCACCGGTAAATGGCGGAAAGAATGCCTCGCATTAGCTCCATCTTACAAAATGAAGGCTCCCACACTTATGGCAAGCCGAGGATCATTAGGATTACTTAGGGATCAAAATTTAGTTGACTTGCCAGGTGCCCAGCAAGAGGTACGGTCAATTTCCGCTTATTTCGATGGGGAGTTTTTATTTGGCGATGAGGCCAATGAGGGTAATTTCAAAGATCTATCCTCAACTTACCAAATCATACATATCGCGGCACATGCGCAGGCTGATGATACCGAGCCTCTGAACTCTAAAATGAGCTTAGCTAAAAGTAATGGTGAAGACGGGAAACTGCACTCATATGAAGTTTATAATATGAATATTCCAGCCGAGCTCGTGGTACTCAGCGCTTGTGAAACTGGTGATGGCAAGTTGCTTCGAGGTGAGGGGGTGCTTAGTTTAGCGCGTAGTTTTATATATGCGGGCAGCGGTAGCATTGTACAAACTCACTGGAAAACAGACGACCAAGCAAGCGCATCAATTATGGCCCATTTTTATAGTTATTTGGCTAATGGCTTGGGAAAAAGTGAAGCATTAACTCAAGCTAAAAGGGCATTTTTAGCAGGCAGTTACGACCGCACTAGCCACCCCTATTATTGGGCAAGTTTTGCATTGGTTGGGGATCCCGGTCCATTGACAAAAGCACGTGATTTAAGCTGGCTTTACATTCTTTTATTTATCAATGCTTTAGGCGTAGGAGTGCTTGCTTTTACTATTAAATATTAACCCAAATTAAGCATTTAAAGAAATATGTCAAAAATTGGCTTTTTTACTATTCACTAGCGATCTTCTTCTTCACTAATTGATTGTGTAGATACGTAAAATAGACAGCATAATTATCCGCTTTATTATCAAAAGCACCAGTTGCTTTATGTCCCCCAGTTGTTTTTTCGTACAGGTAGCACGGATGCCCCATGGCTTTCATTTTAGCCACCATTTTGCGTGCATGTGCTGGATGAACGCGATCATCTCGCGTTGAAGTCAAAAATAATGCCTTAGGGTAAGTAACGTCTGCTTTGATGTTGTGGTAAGGAGAATATTTCTTTATATATGCCCATTCACTTCCTATATCAGGGTTGCCATATTCCCCAACCCAGCTTGCGCCGGCTAGGAGTTTATTGTAGTTTTTCATGTCTAATAAGGGCACTTGGCAAACTACTGCATTAAATAAGTCAGGTCGTTGTATAAAAGTAGCACCTACTAAAAGACCACCATTGCTACCGCCCATAATACCTAAATGACTGGGAGATGTGACCTTTCGGCTTATAAGATCTTCAGACACAGCAATAAAGTCATCATATGCTTTTTGACGATTTTCTTTCATGGCCGCTTTATGCCAATTAGGGCCGTATTCACCCCCTCCACGTATATTTGCTAACACATAGACATTACCCGGTTCTAACCAATTTAAACCATTAATTTTACTATAATATGGTTTGAGAGATACCTCAAAACCTCCATATCCATATAATATAGTAGGTGTGGTTCCATCAAATTCCATATCCGATGTAAAAACCATAAAATAGGGCACTTTTGTCCCGTCTTTTGAGGTTGCAAAATGCTGCTCAACACTTAAATGAGCACTTATAAAACCTTTTTTTTCCTTTTGGATTTCAATGGGTTTATTTTGATCTACATTAAAATAATAAAGTGTTGCGGGTGTAACAAAATCTTCATACAAAAAGAAAAAACTGCCAGAAGCTTTATGAAGAGAAATTAACTCCATAGCACCCAGCTTCGGTAAATTTAATTTGAGCACTTTCCAAATTTTGTTATAAGTAGCAACATATAGCTTGCTTGTTACATTATCCAATACATTAATGATGACATTTTTATCCGTGCAATATACTTGGTCAATGCTTTCTTTTTCAGCTGGCTCATAAACAATACGGAAGGTTCGGTTATTCGTGCCCATTAACATATCGAGTGGGGCACTTAAAATGGTGCCCGCCTTAAACTTATAGGATTGGGTCATCCAGTCTGATTTGAGCTGGAAAATTAATTCCTTCTTAAGGTAGCCTTTAACTTCAGCATCATATGGTAATTTTAGCTCTATAAGCGTATCTTGGGTATACAAAAATTTTTTTCGTTTGAAAAAATCGAGTGATTGATAAATCAAATACTTAGAATTGTTAGTATCCCCTAAATGCCATATGTAACTACCTACGTCCAATTTATCGCCTTCAAAAATTACTTTTGCCTCACTTAGGTCTTGTCCTCGCTTCCATTCTTTAATTATTCGTGGGTAACCAGATTCAGTTAAGCTCCCTGGGCCAAAATCTGTTGTTACAAATACGGTGTTTATGTCTTTCCAAACAACGTCAGATTTCGCTTCTGGTAATTTAAATCCATTTTCCACAAAGGATTTGGAAGCTATATCAAACTCACGATACGTTACGGCGTCTTTACCTCCGTTTGATAGCCCAATCATACATCGATTATAACTTGGTTTTAAAAAACTAATTTGATCAAACATAAATACCCAGGGCTTATTTTCTTGCTCGGCAAGCTGATCAATATCTAGCATGGTCTCCCATTCAACACTATCTTTTAAGTAATTATGGAGTAGTGCTCTCTGTAAAACACCTCTTTTATGCTTTTCATCTTGCTTAAACTGATACACATAGTCCTTGATAATATAGGGTAATATCATTTTATCAGGATCATTTAGAATTTCTAGTGTATTTTTTTTAATTTCTTGATAGAGTGTGGTATCAAGCACGGATAATGTAGCTTTATTTTCTTTCTCAACCCAGCTAAGAGCTCGCTCACTTTCAACTTCTTCTAACCATGCAAATTCATCTGCTTGTGCAGCTATTTTACTAAATGTAGCTATATGAATTAGTATAAAAGCAAAGGCATAATTGTAGTATTTCATAGGTAGAATTTAATCTATTGGTTAAAATAAAAGCCAATTCATCTAAAATTTAATCCTATAATATTAAATGAATTTAGCAAATTACATTGAAATATATTATAAATATTGAACGTTTTATGCAAAATATATTCAGAATTTATAAAATGTATCTAAAATCATGATTATTGGGTAGCTGAATCAAAAATTGATAAATTAACTTGATTACGTTGTCAACATCTTCTTTATCAACCATCTCTACAGTGGTATGCATATATTTAAGCGGCAGCGAAATCAAGGCAGAGGCTACACCATCGTTCGAATAAGCAAAGGCGTCGGTATCAGTACCAGTATACCTTGATACAGCAAAGCGTTGGAATGGAATATCATTCTTTTCGGCCACATCAATAATCATACGTAATACATTGTTTTGTACCGCCGGCCCATAAGCTAGTGCTGGTCCTTTACCGCATTTGAGTTCACCTTGTACTTTCTTATCATACATGGGCGCTGTGGTATCATGGCATACGTCCGTTACAATAGCTAAATTTGGTTTTATTTGATTTGCTACCATTTCAGCTCCTCGTAACCCAATTTCTTCTTGAACAGCATTGACAATATAAAGCCCAAAAGGTAGCTTTTGTTTATTTTCCTTGAGGAGCCTTGCCACCTCTGCAATCATATAGCCCCCAACACGGTTGTCCAGTGCTCTTGCCACCCAATATTTTTTGTTTAAGGTCATAAACTCATCGTCAAAAGTTACAACTGACCCTGGGTGCACCCCTTTTTCTAGTACTTCTTCCTTACTACTACACCCAATATCTATAAAGATATTTTTTAATGAAGGGGGTTGTTCTTTTTCGTTTCTGACATGGATAGCTGGCCAACCAAAAAAGCCTTTTACAATGCCTTTATCTGTATGAATATTGACTCTTTTTGATGGAGCAATTTGATGATCTGAGCCGCCATTTCTTCTAACATAAATATATCCACTATCTGTAATATAGTTTACAAACCAGCTGATCTCGTCGGCATGTGCCTCGATGACGACTTTATACTTTGCTTTTGGATTAATTACCCCAACTACACTGCCATAGGTATCAGTAAAATACTCATCGATGTATGGTTTTATGTATTCGAGCCACAATTGCTGACCTGATGATTCAAATCCTGTAGGAGAGGCATTATTAAGGTATTTTTTTAGGAATTTTAGATTTTCGCTCGCCATGTCAAAAAATTATATTGTGTGTTGTAAATTTTCTCTATATTTAATAGTGGAATAAGCAATTCCAAAATCATGTGGTAGTACAATGTCTGGGATAGACGCTGTAAGCCCAACTTTGATTAATGCCATATGGTGAATGGAATGTTCAATATTGTAAGCCAATTCTCTATTTAGGTTTGTTTTAACCTCAGTAGCTACCTCCTGATCCAGCTCATAGGTCATGTGTAGTATGAGTTCTTGGTCTGCATGATAACCATTTAATTCATCACAAAGTAAATTAATTTTTTCTATGGCAAATACTCTGTTATTTTCCAAGAGTAAATCACGTAGCCTGGCATCGTAGTTTACAACCCCGTTAGATTTAGTAGCATTTATTAGGCAATCAAAAAACTCTAACATATGCCGTAGGTGTTGTCCTATTGTGGCACCATGTAGCACGCTAAGTTTCGCAGTATATTGATGATCGTCTAAATCTTGAATTACAGTTTGGAGCTGTAATAATACTCGTTTTGCAACATGTAGTAGTTTCATAAACGCAACGCGTTGAATTAATTTACATCTGGTAAAGATATCAAATAATACGTATATATTAAGTTCGAATGTAACTATATTTTAATTTTTTATTAAAAAGATCTGTATTTTAAATGAGGTAAATTTATTAATCTTCTAATTAGTCAATTAAGACTGTATTGAAAAAATTTTGTTTAATTTGTAACCAATATCATCTACTTTACGTATAAATTAATAAAGTATGGCGTTTCTTTTTAATAGTTTTCTGGATTGGAAGGCCTATTCGGTAGCACATAGTATGGAGCTGTATGATGTGGTGCTGGAATATGAGCAAGATCATAAGGGGCAGTCTGCTGAGGAAATTATGAAGGGAATTTTGCGGGCGTATCAAGTGATGTGCGATGCTGTAAAAACTGGGCTAAATGAGGAAATGAAGTCCAGGTCAGGCATGATTAACGATGGTGCAAAAAAAGTGTTTCAATCTCCGATCACTGTTTTGTCACCTGAATTTCAAAAGCTTGTGGCACGTGCATTGGCAGCCAAAGAGGTAAACTCTTGTATGGGTAGAATTGTTGCTGCTCCTACAGCAGGTGCCTCAGGTATATTGCCTGGAACGTTAGTTACATTGCAAGAAATACATCAATTACCTGATTCTGTTATGGTTAATGCATTGTTGCTTAGTGCAGGCATCGCCTTAATCATACAGGAAAAAGCCTCTTTAGCAGGTGCTGTGGGAGGTTGCCAGGCTGAAACTGGCAGTGCCGCTGCTATGGCAGCAGGGGCCATTACATTTGCCTTAGGTGGAACAGTTGACCAACAGTTTAACGCGGTAGGAATTACGATTCAGTGTATGTTGGGGTTAGTTTGTGATCCTGTCGCAGGCCTAGTTGAAGTGCCATGTGTGGTGAGAAATGCTAGTGCTGCGGCTATAGCAAATGCTTCTGCTCAAATGGCATTGGCAGGCCTTGATCCAGTAATTCCTGTTGACCAATGTGTGGAAGCCATGGGTGAAATTGGCCAAAGTATGGAAACACGCTACAAAGAAACTGCATTGGGAGGCTTAGCTGCTACAAGAACCGGTCAAGAAATTGCAAAAAAGGTACTGATTCAGGATATTGATATCCTCCCAGATGAAGATTAACTAAGCATGGAAAAAAATTGGGAAATTCTGCCGTCGGTAGATAAGGACAAAGTGGACGCGTTGTCAAAGGCAATTAATGTGAATACTACGATAGCTGGCATTCTAGTGCAGCGGAATGTATCAAACTTTGATGAGGCTAGGCAGTTTTTTAGGCCTGAGCTTGACCATTTGCATGACCCGTTTCTCATGTTAAACATGGAGAAAGCGGTGGAAAGGCTGGATTCAGCGATTAATAATAGTGAAAAAATCCTCATTTATGGTGACTATGATGTAGATGGTACCACCTCAGTGGCACTTGTATATCAATTTTTAAGTAAATTTACAGGTAAATTAATCTATTATATTCCAGATCGTTATAATGAGGGATACGGAATTTCGCAAAAAGGGGTACGATGGGCAGCGCAGGAAGGTGTAAACCTACTTATTAGCCTTGACTGTGGCATTAGAGCTAATGAGCAAATTGATTTGGCTAATTCATTAGGTATATCAGTCATAGTATGTGATCATCATTTGGCTGGTGAAGAACTGCCAAAGGCTGAGGCTATTTTGAACCCCAATCAACCTCAATGTGACTATCCATTTAAAGGGCTCTCTGGCTGCGGTGTCGGGTTTAAATTTATGCAAGCATTTTGCGTGAAAAAAGGCTTGAAACAAGATCAATTAAATGAATATTTGGAACTTGTTGCTATTAGTATTGCAGCAGATATTGTGCCTATGGTGGATGAGAATAGAACACTTGCCTACTTTGGGCTAAAGCAGGTTAATACTAACCCGTCTTTAGGAATAAAAGCCCTACTTCAATCAGGCAAACTTCGACATCCTATTGATATTTCTAATGTGGTGTTTGGAATTGCTCCCAGGATCAATGCGAGTGGTAGAATAAAACATGCGCACCTAGGGCTACGACTATTAATTTGTAAGGACGAGAAAGAGGCTTATAATTTGGCACAAGAGTTAGAGCAACAAAATGGATTGCGCAAGAACATCGATCATAATATAACCGAGCAAGCGCTTAATTTAATAAAGGAAAATAATCAACAAGCCAAGTCGACCGTGCTTTACCAGGAAGATTGGCATAAGGGCGTGATTGGAATAGTGGCATCAAGGTGTATTGAGCAATATTACCGCCCAACAATATTATTGACAAAAGAAAATGATTTGGCAACAGGATCGGCCCGATCGATACCTGGCTTCAACGTGCATGAGGCACTCATTGCTTGCTCCGAATATCTTCTAAAGTTTGGTGGGCATAAATATGCAGCTGGCCTCACGCTCCCGATTGATAAAATAGTGCCATTTCAGCAAGCATTTGAACAAATTGTTTCTCAAACTATTGATGAGAAATTACTTACTCCTCAATTGGTTATCGACTCAAAAATAAGATTGTCTCAGGTTAATTTTAAGTTTTTGGAGCTTATCAAGCAAATGGCACCCTTCGGACCTGGAAATAAGCAACCTGTTTTTTGTAGTGATGAGGTGATGCTCATGGGGCACCCTAAAATTTACAAGGAGCAACATATAAAATTACGTGTGAAACATTTTAATGACCAAACAGCATTTGATGCGATTGGGTTTGGACTGGCAGAGCAATTCACTAAGAATTACCACAATGGGTGTTTATTTAGTATTGCCTATGTGATCAAGGAAAATCATTACCTTGGCATGAACAGCCTGCAATTACAATTAAGAGATATAAAGTTTGGTTAACAAATAAAAGACGTTGAACTAGAAAAATTTGTAACGCTCGTCTTCAATATTTGAATACTCTTTAATAGCCTCTCCAATATTGTATGAAACTCGTCCGCCATTTTTTGACTGCAGTTTTTCTTTATATGATTCGTAATCAGCAATTTCAGGAGCATCTGCGCGATCAACTACTTCCATTATAACCACACCATTCTCATCAATAATTGGTTTTGAACGTTCCCCTTTTTTCAAAGCAAATGCAGCCCCAACAGAAATTGGTGAAAAACCTATACTGTTTAATGAAGAGGTGCTGAGTTTAACATCAGATTGTTCTAATACTTTTGCTTGCTCACCAAAAAGCTCTTTTATTGATTCAAGTTCTGCGTTCGGGTCTTTAATTTTTTCAATAATATACTTGGCCTTTTCTTCATTTTTAACTTTACGATCTACTTCTACACGCACATCTTCGAGGTTTGCAAGGCCTTTTTTATGTTCGTTTGTCATTACGGCAACAATATACTTGTAATTGACTTCAAACACACCAGAAACGTCTCCTTTATCAGCCTCATTATACAGCCACCTCACAATTTCTCGCGCCTCATTCAAGTTATTTATGCGTCTTGCATTTTGATCAATTTGTTTGGCATTTTTAACTTCCAAAGAGTCTTGCTCTACAAGTTCATTGAATTCATCCAAATTTGATGCAGAGCTTGCAAATCGATTTGCCTTCTGGTACAAGGACTCTCTGGTTTGTTCACCAGGAATAATTTCTTTCTCAATACATGCAATAGCAATACCTGTAGCATCAGGAATTTCAGTTACCTCAATGATGTGGTAACCAAATTGTGTTTCTACAAGATTTGGGATAAGTCCTGTTTTGGTGGCACTAAATACGGCTTCTTCAAACTCTGCTACCATTCGACCTTTACCAAAATAACCTAAATCTCCGCCTTTTGATGCTGTTCCATCAGTACCATGCTTACGAGCCATTTCTGCAAAATCAGCACCTCCTTTAATTTGATTTAAAATTCGTTGTGCATCTGCCTTTGCAAGTGCTTTACCTGCCTCATCTTGGGATGCAGGCTTAATCAAAATATGCGAAGCGCGAGCCGTAGGCTCAGCTTCAGCTGTTGTGGAAATCACTTTATACAATTTATAACTACCTCCTTCAACAGTAGGCCCATAAAGCGTACCAGCTTGTAGTAAGGAATCATTGCTTTTGAATACAGCAGGTAAATCGGATAAACTATAAACTTTATAGGGTGTATTACCGTCTGAATGGTAGCTTGCAAATGCTGAGTCATTATCCGTACTTAAGAATTCAGAAGAAATTTTATCAAGTTCCGCCTTGAAATAAGCTGTATCTTCAGCAGTTGGCTCTATTGGAAAACTCACATAATCCATCGACCTGGAATTTTCGCGTTCATATTTTTTTTCATTACTATTTAGATAAGCAGTGAGCTGCTCATCTGAAACATTTACAATGGAGTCGTTTACGGCAGTAAATGGTATATGCACAAACTTAATATTGACTGATGAGTTTTCTTGCTGATAGGCCTGCTCAGCTTCGGCCTTAGTCACATAATTTGTTAACTCCATGAGGCTGGAATATTTAGTTCGTTGGCGGTCCTCAGCGACTGATTGCTCAAATAGCTGAAGCCGTCCAGTTTGGCCATTCTCTTGAAGTTGTTTTAGTTGCTGCTGTACGATGGTCACATCAAACTCTCCTGATTCTGGATTTCGGAAATTTTGCTCCACATAAGGATGGATGTTTTTCCCTTGAAACATATCTCTAATCTCCGCATCACTTACGGCTATGCCAAGTTTTTTGTATTCTTTACCAAAGGCAAACTGTTGGATATAATAATTCCAAACTTGCTCACGAATAGAGATCACCTCCTGTGCTGATGGGGGCTTTTGGTTTTGTGCAGAAAAATTTTGAGTATAGAGGTCTTCTCGGCCCTTAAAATCTTCATAATTGATTTCTTCTCCAGCAATTTTTCCAAGTATATTATCATTACCACCTCCAAAAAGTATGGAGTTAGGATTTAAGAGATTGTCGCCAACTACAAATAAACCCAATCCTATTGCTACTGTGCCTACTACAAGCCCCGTTCTCTTACGAATACTATTAATTAGCGCCATGTTTGAAAAAATTACGTTTTGAAGGATGTTAACCTATACTCAATATGTTTGTTTGATTTAGCCGTTTTTTTGACTAATCATTTGCTGCTTATAGATTGCTTTAATGCGTTCGTTTCGCTTTTTCACTGAAGGTTTTTCATAAAAAGTTCTGCCACGAAGTTCTTTAAGCACACCAGTCTTTTCGAATTTCTTCTTAAAACGCTTCAATGCCTTATCTATTGACTCGTTTTCTTTTACGTTTACTACTATCATTATATTAAAATCAATTTTTTGGACTGCAAAGGTAGCGAACTCTCTTCAAAACTCAAAATTTAACATAGTCAAGTTTGGGCAAATCTTATAATTTTATAATGCACAAATTTTGCAAAAAACATGTAAAAATAAACTATTAATGAATGAAATCAGCTAAATATATTCAATTTATAATTAATCATCAAGCGGATTTAAAATGATCTCTTCTGAAGTTACACTGCTGACTTGAAAAAAACCAAAGGGCTCTATTTCAGGATCACTTAAATTAGTAATGTTTGAAGGAGGATTTTGTGGAGGGGAGCTAAACATACCTCCGTCATTAAATAGCAAGTTCCCAAATTCCGTTAAATAGATATATACATCTTCTGATAACGAATACATTTCAATTTTAACGGTATCTTTTTCCTCAAACCTGTACGGAAACTCCAGCCCTGCAATTTCCTCTTGTACGAAACGGTCCTCAGCAATAAGGATGTCAGAGCGATCATTATAAAGCGAATCATTTTCATAAACGAGCCATCGATAGTAATTTATTTGCTCTTTTGGGGTACTTCCGAAAAAATAAATATAATAACCGTCCTCTCTAAATAATTGGCCTTCAAGATATTCATATTTTAATGAATCTATTGCTGGAACGGGCACGTTTTTGTCAGCCGCTTGGTAATTTTTACCATTATAAGTGATATCTAATTGATAGGTATGATTCTCCTTCATCTCAAATACAGATTGATACAGGCCATCCTCTAAGTGATTGAGCTCGTATGAAACATTCGCTTCTAGGTCCGTAACCTGTATTGTCGCATTAGTTACTTTCGGCACAGCTTGTTCTTCATAGTAATCGCCCGTTAAGGACAACAATACGAATGCGGTGTCTTGATCAGTATCGGGGTAATCAATGGCTTTGGCTTCTATTACCAGAATGGGTTCTGCAGTTGATAAATCTGGGCGAACCTCCTCCAAGCAACCTGTCATGAGCAGAGTAGCTACTGAAAAAAGCACTAATGCCCAACCATTTTTTAAATTCATATTTTTTAATCTCTTCATTACTAATTTATTAAAAAGTAAAATTATAAGTAATTGATGGTATGACAGAAAATAAGTAAAGTTTGACGGCACTTGGCTCTACTGTATTTATTTCTGCTCCATCTGCATCTGGATTAAAGTTCGGGTCACCGTTAGTAACGTCTTCAAAAGTTATACTAAATGCATTTTTTCTATTATAAACATTATATACCGAAAAGCTCAGGCTGCTTTGCCACTTTCTTGGTTTACGGTCCAAATCGATGGTGGCCGAGAGATCCAAACGATGATAGGCAGGCATTCGAGCTGCATTACGGTTATCATCATCATAAATTGCGATTGATTTGCCATCAATTTCAGCTCTGCCCACAGGGAAAGATACGGCTGATCCCGTAGCATAAATCCAATTTGTAGCAAGGGTAACATGATCGGAAATATCATAGGATAAGACAACCGAAATGTCATGCGTTCGGTCATATTTGGCATTATAATATTTATTGGCACTTATTCCTTCTATTTTTCGTTCTGTTTTTGATAAAGTGTAACTTACCCAACCAGTAAAGGTCCCCAAGTTTTTCCTGATCATAAACTCTGCCCCATAGGCGCGCCCATCTCCAGATAAAATGTCAGTCTCTAAATTTCGACTTAGTAAAACATCGGCTCCTTGTCTAAAATCGATTACATTTTGCATCCACTTATAATAAATTTCAACGGAGGCCTCAAACATATTTTCCTTAAAATTCCTAAAATACCCTAAAGCTACCTGATCACCAATTAGGGGTTTGATGTGTGAATCAGCGGATATCCAACGGTCAGTAGGAAATCCAGCTGAGGAGTTAGAAGCTACCTGTAAGTATTGCATCATTCTGTTATAGCTTGCTTTGATGGAGCTTTTGGAATTCAATAAATACATTGCGCTAAAGCGAGGCTCCAAGCCGTGGTAGAAATTCACTAATTCGCCTCGGTTGTATTCAGTACTATCAATAACATTTTCAAAATCACCTTCATAGTCATAAACTTTTGCTTTACCAAAGTTGTAAAGTTGTGAATAGCGTAGTCCATATTGTAATTTTATTTTTTCACTCATATGATGGTCCAGTCCCAAATAAAAGGCCTGCTCTAATGCAAACTGATCATCGATTTTATAAGGTAAAAATAGAGACTCTCCTCCAGGCGTAATGGTGGCTGGCGAAAAAGTATGATAGATGGTATGACTGCCAAACTCTGCAGTAAGTTTTGGATTAATAAAATAACTAAAATCAAATTTGGCAGCATATTCTTGTAAGCCAGATTTCCATTCAAAATTTTGAACTCCAAGATCTATATCAAAACCATAATTAAAATCACTAAAAAGTAAAGTCGTATTTAGGAATAGTCTGTCATTGAAGAGGTGGTTCCAGCGAACAGTACCCGTTGCATTGCCCCAGTCAAAACTAAAGAGTCTATCAAAACCAAGAATATCTTTCCCAAAATACCCTGACACAAATATTTGGTTTTTATCATCGATTTTCCAGTTAGCTTTAGCATTTAGATCATAGAAGTAAAGCTTGTTATTATTCAAACTTGGATCAGGAGAAAGCTTTAGAAACAAATCGCCATAAGTGCGCCGTCCCGAAACAATAAAGGACGCTTTATCTTTTTTAATGGGAGCCTCAATAGTTAACCTACTGGATATCAATCCGATACCACCTGAGGTGCTAAATCGTTTGCTGTTTCCATCTTTCATTTGTATATCTAGAATGGAAGAAAGGCGTCCGCCATAACGGGCCGGAATACCCCCCTTATAAAGTTCTACATTTTTAACAGCATCTGGATTAAAAACTGAGAAAAAACCTAATAAATGTGAAGCATTGTAAACGGTGGCTTCATCTAATAAAATAAGATTTTGATCATAATACCCACCTCGTACGAACATACCAGTTGTGCCTTCTCCAGCAGTTTGTACGCCTGGTAACAACTGAATACTTTTGATTATGTCAACTTCACCAAGCAAGGCTGGCATTGATTTTATCTTTTCAATTTTTAGGTTTTCACGACTCATTTTGATGTCGGTTACGTTCTGATCAGGCCGATCAGCGGTGATGACAACCTCATTGAGTTGCATTTTTTCCTCTTTTAGCTCGATTTCTAGTTTGGTATTGCCCTCTAATGTTAGAGGATTCTCTATATTCTCATAACCAATATAAGAATATATTAAAGTGTATTCACCTTCAGGTAAGGTAAGCGAATAAAAGCCGTAAATATTAGTCGTAGTACCTGTACCTGGTATTTCTTTAACAAGCACCGTTGCTCCAATAAGGCCTTCTCCATTGCCTGCATCTCTAATATGACCACTGATGGTAAACTTCTCTTGGGCATAAAGTGAAAAAAATGCAATCCATACCCCAAATAAAACAATTGCTCGATTAAGCATGCGTCCTAGTTTTGTTGAAATTAAAATGTAGTTACAAAGGTAAAGACGTAATCGGAATAGAAAAGTTTCTAATTAATTTATTTTTTTAAAAAAAAATATTTCAACCAATTTATTCAATACTATGTTATTTAATAAATTTAGCAAATAACATTGAATATTTTTTAGCGACTTACTATAAGAAATTAATTTGTGTTTTCTCCAGGCGCATTTATGTACTGCATACCTTTCTAGACATTTTATATAATAATTAAATGAAGGATTCGTAGCAATTCTCTTTTAATAGTTAAATAATTAATTGGAATAATTTACATTAATTAATATTTTTAATAAAATCTTAACTAAAAGCAATTTACCATGAAAATTTTTCAAATTATTATATTTGTAATCTTAATTATACTATTTAATTCTCTTCAAGCGCAATGCATATTCAATGATCCAGCAGGCCATCCCGAGCTAACATCTTCAATTACTCAATACAGAAATATGTTAACATGGGAGGAGTTTATACGTCAGCAACCAAGGTCTACTATGCAAAAAAAGAGTTATCAATTCATCATATCCGGTAAAATTATATACCACGACTCTGCAGCCAATAAGGAGTTGAATGCTTATGGTGTGCCTGTACAGCTTGCACTTAAAGTTAAAAATAGTGATAAGGTGGTAGTACCTAATTTTTTCTGGGATACTGGCTATGCTATAACTGATACTGAAGGCCAATTTTCGATATCTTGCAATGTGTTTCAGGATTTAAGTGGTTTTGATAAACTTGTAGTTGCAGCCATGCATGAGGGCCATTTGGTGGAGCTCGATGTATCTTGGTATGATTATATCATCTCGAATGGCTATCCGGCTATTAGGTTTGACGAGGGGGAGGGTGTTCAGATTCCGTTCTCTAGTAATCAATCAAATTATAATTTTGAAGATTTTGTGGTAGCTGTGAAGCCCATTTATGGTATTACATTTTCATCAATCGCGTATGGCCATAGGTTTGTGAATAGAATTTATAATTATAATATACCTTTTCCATTACCTAAGATAAGAATAACAGATAGCTGCATTGGGATGAATGATAATGATGGTGGTATGTATGGTAATTTACAAAACAAATTATGTATAAATTATCCTAATTTCCCAAACTTGAATGAAGAACTGATGTATACAATTCTACATGAGTTTGGTCATCATGTGCAGTTTAGAATGAATACTAACCTAAATGTAGCTACCTACAAAGCGCATATCGATGAGAGTTTTGCGGAGTTTTTTTCTATTGCATGTGGAAATTATATGCAAACATTGCAACCGATGTACATGGGTCAGCATCCAGTGTGGGAGTATTTAGAGCTTCACAAAGGAAATATGGTGGCTATAACATATCCAGAATATACAGAGTACATCAATTTTTTTCTGAATTTGTTTGATGGTTATGATTCAAATGGATTTATCCCTGAGCGGTATAATGGCGATAATGAATGTATTAATGGTGGAAGTCCGGATGATCCTGAAAGTATTGCTCACCAGATGTTTGATGCTTTTCGTACAGTACGTTCGTTTGAGCAGTTAATTAATAAGCTAAAGTTGTCTCAAAATAATGCCATTCATCCTCATCTTGATTTTTTGTGGCAATATCATAAAAATCTAAATGATAGTGATTTAAATGACCCTGAACTTATTTTTCCAACACCTCCTCAAATTAAATCTGCGAGGGCATTTAAAGCAAGCAATACTTCTATTTATTTAAAAATTGAACAACAGGATTACTATAGCGTATGTGCACAAGAAGATTTCAATGCCATGATTGAATACTCTGCCATGAAACAACTCAAATTGCATAAATCAATTAATGCGCCTAAGGGTATTAGGCTCTATAAAAATCAGCAACTTGTAAAAGATTTGGACTATTATAATGTGCAATTTATAGAGGGTGTAAGTACAGAGGGTGCATATAAAGTAGGTGCTTATAACGAAACTGGTGAGTCTCTTGATAAAAAAACAATTCAAATTGAGGAGTTTAGCATTAAAATGGTTGGGCCAAGTGTAATAAATGCAGATGAAAACGGCCAGTGGTTTGCCCAGGTTACAAATGGAATGGGTGGGCCATACGATTACACCTGGTATTTAAAGCAAAAAGATGGATATTTTGAGAAAGTTGGTCAGAATAATTTAAATTTTACAACCGAATCACCAATCACTAAGGACTTTACCCTTAAAGTTAAAGTGAGCTATCAAGGAATTTTAGAGGCTGTAGTCGAAAAGAAGATCTCGGTGAATGTGAGACCGATTTCGATCAAGCTTGAAGGAGACGAATTTAGCTTTGTAAATCAAACGAAGACATTTACAGCACAAGTTGAGGGGGGAGTAACGCCTTACAAATTAATTTGGGGTAAGAAGTACAAGGGTGATGTGCTGTATCAAGATATTTATGAAGGAAATATGTATAAAACAAAGAGTACGGAAAATTACATAGTTCGGGTGTCGGTAGAAGATGCCCTAGGGCAAATTGTAAATTCACAAGAACATTTAGTGACGATCTTTCCGGGGCCCTTGCACGCAGAAGTTGATGGCCCAACCCTAGTGAGTATGGATAAAGAGCAAACTTGGTTTGCGGAGGCTTATGGTGGTGTAATTCCTTACAAAAATATACTTTGGCTGAAAAGAGAAAAAGGAGAGCCGCTGTTTAAGATGGTGCATACTGGTGAATCTTACACTGAACTACCTACCAAAAACTTTGAGTTGAAAATTGCTGTGTGGGATGGGATAGATCAATTAATGGAGTCCGAAGTCATTCATGTTGATGTAGTGTACAATTTTATGATGGTCACTATTGAAGGTCCTGAAACATTATTTAAGGGCAATTTGCATACATTCACTGCAGATGTGATTGGTGGGCAACCACCATATAAATATTATTGGAATTATTTATATGATAAGTTTGTTGATGGTGGCCTATATGTTACTGAAAATAATGAATTGGAAGTTTTGATTGAAGATTATGAGACATTTAGGGTATTTGTTAGGGTAGTAGACAATAAAGGAGAGTGGATTATCACCTACCAAGATTTCCCAATTATTGGAGATGTATTGTATCAAGAGCCATCGGAGCTTCCTTTTGATGAAGTTGAAATTTATCCAAATCCAGCTCAGGATATGGTGTACGTACATTTGGCAAATAAGCAGGAGTTTCATGTTACTTTATACTCTTATGAGGGTGACCAAATTGCAACTGAGCAAAGTGAGTTTAAATTGGAATCTGAGAAAGTTTACACCATAGATTTACGATCACTGCCTCGAAAAATTTATTATTTGCAAATCAACTATATGGATCAGGGTAAGTGGAGAACGGTACAGCGAAAACTTGTATTAGAATAAAAATTGATATTGTTTGAATTATGGTGTTGGTAATTTTTTAATAAAATCAGCTAAATATATTCAAAATATTTATTCAAAAAAGATAAATTTAGGTATAATGGACAAAAATCAGGCTTCTAAAAAGTGAAGTTGTTTTAATGGACAAAAATCAGGCTAAGAAAAGTACAATAATAAATAAGAAGTTAAGGTGGTTAACCCAGTGGGTCTAGACCCACTG
>JAUIFR010000295.1 GCA_030430325.1 Bacteroidia bacterium
AAACGCCCAAATAAAAATAAAAAATCAAATAATGCACTAATTATCAATAAAATATTAAATAATTATTAAAATAAAATAAAGCCATCAATCAAAAAAAATAAATCTTTAAAAATATATTTATCAGCAAAGTTTAGAATAAAATTAACAAATCATCAGATAGTACTCCATAAAATTTGAAGTAAACAATAAAACTTAATAACTCCCTAAGTTTAAATCTACTACCTGATATAATAACACTAATCTTTTGTGTAATTAATTATTATAATCTAGTTATTCAAAAGTTTTGGTGTTGCAAAAATGAAAGCAGCAGATTATATATTATTGAATTGCAAGTATTTATTTTTAAAATTTCTTATTTCTTTTCTTTCAAAAATGTGTTTGATTTAATTTGTTCGTCGGTTTCTACAAGGCTTCATTTTTCAATGTTTTATGCTAAATTTATTCATAAATTGGTACATTGATTAAAGGTTTATTGTTAATTTCTAGTATTTTTTTAATTTTGGGGGTTGCCAGTAAAATGCTTCGCATCTTACTGGCCGGGCTACAAATGGGTCCCGTCCTTCGGACCCGGCCAAAGGCCGGCCATTTATATCCCTAACCCAGATTACACTTTTCTAATATAACATTTTAAATACAATTATTAACTAAATTATTGTTAAATCAAATGAATCAATGTCTTTGCAGATTGCCATTATAAATTGAAAGAATTTTGCTAATTTCATGGAAAATTATACTTCAACCATCGCTTTTTTATTTGAACAATTGCCCATTTACCAGCGACAGGGTAGCGCTGCTATTAAAAAAGGCCTTAAGAATATTGAAGCACTTTGCGAGGGGCTTGATCATCCAGAACAAAAATTTAAGAGCATCCATATTGCAGGTACCAATGGTAAGGGTAGTACAGCGCATATGCTTGCAGCAGTATTGACACGGTCGGGTTACCGTACTGGGCTATATACCTCTCCCCACTTAGTCGATTACCGAGAGCGCATTAAAATTAATGGCGCCATGATTCCAAAGCAGACCGTAGTTGATTTTGTAACGGATCATAAGCGCCTTATGACGTCCATTTCACCCTCTTTTTTTGAGATTACTGTTGCATTAGCCTTTTACTATTTTGCGACTCAAGCGGTAGATATTGCCATTATTGAAACTGGGCTAGGGGGGCGTTTAGATTCCACGAATATCATTAGGCCCATTTTGAGTATTATTACCACTATTGGATATGATCATCAAGCGATTTTAGGTGATACCTTACCGCAAATTGCTCTAGAAAAAGCAGGCATTATTAAAGATAAAGTGCCGGTGGTTTTAGGGTCTATTGAGCCTACACTTTATCCTGTTTTTGAAGTAGTAGCCAAAAAGTGCCAGAGTCAGGTGATTTATGCGGATAATTGGGTTCAGCAAAATCAAACAGATCAATATTGGCAGTTTACCTATGAAAAGTACAACTGGAAGTTCGCAAGGCCACAATGGGATGCTCAGCAAATCAACTTAAAAACGGTATTGACAGCACTTTCATATTTACCAACATTAGGATTTTCACTTAAACTCCAAGAATTAGATCAATTGCTTGAGTATTTTGAGGCAGAAACAGGGCTAAAAGGCCGCTGGCAAAAGATAAAAGATCAGCCACTTACAATTTGTGATGGAGGGCACAATGCGCAAGGATTGCAGCGCACTTTTAATTATATAGATGGAATATCGCATCATCAATTTTGGCTTATTTTTGGCTGCTCAGATGATAAGGACCTTAGGGATATTTGGCCATTACTAAAAAAGGCAAATCATATCGTTTTTACCCAAGCTCATGTGCCACGAGCAATGTCGGTTGAAAAATTAGCCACAGCCGCCGCTGAGAATGAAATTTTTGGTGAAAAAGTTGAAAATGTGAACCAAGCATTGGCCCAAGTTTGGCAAAGAACTGATGCAGATGATTTGGTTTTAGTGATTGGAAGCATCTTTATGATGGGTGAAATTGAATGTATTTAGCAAAATATGTTTAAAATATGAGAAATTGGATCTGAAATTAGTATTACATAATTTGAGAAAAAATGGACTTTACCTCAACAGTAACACCGAACCATTTTTTTGGATACTAAGCCCTGTTTCTTCCTCATAATAAAGGGCATAAGCGTAAGGACCACTCATAGCTGGCTGACCATTCACATCGCCTTGCCAACCAGGGTCATTTTCATCCCCTTTATAGATTAGCTCCCCCCATTTATTATAAATAAAGAGGGTATAGGAAGCTACGAACTTGGTGATGGGTTTAAAAGTATCGTTGAGTCCATCATGATTGGGCGTAAAAGCCGTTGGTAATAACACTTGAGCGGGTATGTTGATCTCAACGATATTAGAATAAATGGGTTCAAATGGGCCATAATTTCCCCTGATTTGGTATCGTACAGTTTGAACTTCATAATTTTGTAGGCTATCCATGTATGTTAATAGGTTTTCTAGAGGTACAACTTGTATAATATCTTCATCTTGACTAGTGATAATCACTTCATAAAGTAAACTATCCACAGGCCATCCTTGATAGGTCGACCAGCTTAATTCTGCCGATTGGTTTTCATTATTTTGTATCACATTCAAATAAATAGGGCAGGTAGTGATTGAATTGGAGCGGTTCCCACAGGCATCTGTATAGGCGATTTGATAGCAATACCTATTATTTGGGTGAATATTGGGGTCAGAAACACTAGTTGCTATGTCAACTTGAAGTTGCTTAAAGTCTTCATTATTCGTTTGCTTTTCAATTATATAAGTAGCCTCAATGACAGGTTCTTCCCAAGTTACAGTTATGGCTTCATCAATGTAAGATGCTGAAACACTAGAAATAGCTGGTAAAGTGCCTGCCGTATTTGCTTCTACGCAATGCGTCTTTGAAACAGAAATAGTATCACCTTGTGCTATCATTTTCATTTGATAGCAGTTAATCTCACCACATTGAATATTTTCATCCAAATAGACATCGCTACTCGATCCAGAATTGATCAAAGGACTTCCATTTTTGAATAATAGAAGGCTTTGACCTTGGTTCAAATGCGTTTCCCAGGTGATTTCTTGCCCATTTCCTATTTGGTTGAATTCCAGTGAAATACTATACAAAGTATCTGAATAATTGGTAATTTGGTTGGTGCAAGGGTCAAATGTGCCGATGCGCATACCAGTATAGGTATCTTGGTTAATCGATATCGTATCTACTTCTTGCTGAATTTCTTGAAGGGGATTAAATGTACCTAGCTCTTGACTAATCTCTAATTGAAACAATTGATTTTCAGTTAAATTAGAACTGATTACGAGCTGATTATCATTTAAAACACGAAGCTGATTCAAGGAAGCGCTACTTAAAGTGTTCGAGATAGCAAGTGATTGGGATTGAGTAGGGCAATTGCCCGCGTCATTTAAATAACGACCACGCACGACAACCATAGGCGTTTGTGCTTGCTCATATACATGAGTAAGTTGGCTATTTTGTTGTAGTACTCCTTGCTCT
>JAUIFR010000296.1 GCA_030430325.1 Bacteroidia bacterium
TTTTCATCATCTTTCAAAAACCCAATAAATTCGACACTATCGTCAATCTTCTTTGCACCCATCTGCCAGCTTGGAAATAATCTTTTTTGAATATTAGAAGTTGCTACTAAAATGACATTAGTATGCCGTGGGTCACTTTTAATCTTGTCATATAAACTATAGATGGTTTTGTATTCCCCTTCCAAATATTGGATAAACTTTTTTTCAGAATAGAGTAGCACTCCTGTTACATCTACATCTTTATTGTTTTTTTGGCAAGAAGCTAAAATCTTGGCTATTTCTTCATCGGTGCAAATTTGTTTTCGCACACTTACATATATTAAATTTGAGATCATATCTTTTTTAAGGCAATGTAACACCAACACTGTTAGCATGCAATTTTGGCTAATTAAGCAGAAGTGCTATCTATTTAATTTTAATAACTTGCAATAAAAATGATTAAATTATCCTTACTTAATTACTTTAAAAAATATTTTAAATGTATTTAGCAAAATTTATTTAAAATATAATTAAAAATGCATGAAATTAGCAAAATTTAATCATTATCAAACTACGCTCGCTTGCGCTTAATCTTTTGACACTCTTGCTGTTCTTACTGGTACATCTCGCTTCTTAAACACAAAAACTGGCCCCCAACTCCGAATCAGACGGTATCCAAATAGGTGAAATGTATCTTTCGTAAAAAAACGAGCCATGCGCATACTTACCAGTAATGATTCCTCTTTTGGAAAGGCCCGTATCCCTGGCAAGATAGAAAACAAATAAAACGTAGGTACTTTTCTTAAAAACTTGGATATCCTTAACCAAAAATAAGACACATACCGAATCACAAAAAAACCATCATTGCCTTGATTATGGTACAAGGGCATAAAGATAAACCCTTTTGAAGGTGATTTAATGGTTTTATTAGATTCATCAGCTAAATGTTCCCCTTTTTTTATGGGTTTAAAATTATGATACCCCGACCGCATTAAAAAGGGCTTATGCTCGTAAACAGGGTGTCGATAAATAATTTCATAAAACCTTTTCTGATCACTGGCTACCGGATCAAGCAGTTGCCAGTACTTTTTCCAATTTGGAATATATTTTTTGGATATTACGGATCCAAAATATAAGGAAAGCCAAATAAAAGCTTCCTGTTTCTCAATAGATGCGGGATCATCATGCTGGCCTGCCTCAAATGCAAGTGATACATGCCCCAATTCATTGATATAACTGAGCAATGGCCCTTTCAAATATTCTTCAATGCCCAAAATGATTGGTAAAGGGAAATTCCCACAAAATGAGCGATTGAGCAGGGTGTCATTTACTGTGATAAATGGTGCTGTATTAGCAGAGGTGGTATGTAGGTCTAGAAAATAAAAGGGTCCGTGGCCCTTTTTAAGAATCTGTTGGATAATACAATTAAGCTCATACTGTTCTCTAACTTCTACAATGCCCTCATCTATATTATGTTCACCTTCATTGAGCTTATTGACTTGATGCACAAACCATAATCTGTTCAGGTCCCTACTGATGAACCTTTTCTTTGCTTTTAAGGCCGTTAAATTACCTAATAGCCCATAAATTTCACCCGAGATGGCAGGCTGATACCGCTGAATATGCTTAAAGACTCGCTGTAAGGCCATAACACCTGAAGGTTCATTTCCATGCATCCCACCAATAAATACAATGGTACTTCCTTTTTTTTCACCTTTATAATGCCCTAATATCCGTTTATGATAACTGTCCTCTTCGGTTTTCTCCTCTATATTCATTCTTCCACTTTTTCCATTAGAGGTGCAAAATCCACCTCGGTTACGATCCCCACTAATTTTCCACTTTTTACGACAGGCATGCAATCCAATTCGTGTTTTTGCATCACATTAAACACATTACCAATAATATCTTCTGGATCTATTGTAAACAAACTTTTAGTCATGATATCCTTAGCTTTTACAAGCTCGCCATTCTTGATTTCTTGTGCATGCTTTTGTAATAAATCACGCGTTACTAGGCCAACTAAATACCCTTGTTCGTTCTCCACAGGCACATGATGGATATTTTTCCACTGCATAATGGCCGAAATGAGTTCAATAATGTCATCTTCTTGCACAGAAAAGATGGAAGTTGTCATAATTTTATAAATAAAATCTTTTTCGGTAAGGTTAGGGTTAAACTCCTTTGTGCTCATGACCTTCCAGGTATGTATCGGTTTAGTTGAAGATTGACGCTTGAACATCCCCGCTGCCAATGCCGTTATGGCATCTTCTTTCCTAATATTTTTCTTTAATTTTCGGTAACTTTGTATGATCCATCGTGAGCCTGTTTGCTTGCTCTCAATGCGCTCTTCGATAATGCCAATATACTTATCGATCTCCTTCCTACTAACTTGATTCATGAGCAATCCTTCACGAGCCATCGGTATAAACTCCTTTCGTAGTAATTCTTCTGCGCTAATATTTTTACCCATCCAAAGAAACTTCGTATCGAATCCTGTTCGTGCAGCACGTATAAAGTTTCCCTTTGCGTCGGCAAAATCCATATGGCGCCAAATAGAACGATATTTTTCGGGCATGGCCTTCATGATGCCCACCCAAAATGCCGTAAATGTGGCACTCCATTCGAAATACCATAACAAGCTCGATTCCATTTATAAATGGTCCCATTATGCAAACAAAGCGCCCTTAATTTTGGTACCTGACCATTTTTGAGTAATTCCTGAGAATTTTCATCAATTTGGGAAGTAATTAAAAGTGTAAATCTTGAAATATCATCTTTAAAAATCTCTGCCACCGACTTTTTAATCCATTCACTTCCAAAAGTAACTCGCGGTTGGCTTTCCCTGGGCTGATAAAGTGCACTGCGGGTGTCTATACTTTGTTGAAATAAGGCAATACGTGTCTCACTCCAAAGCTCATGCCCCAGCAATAAGGGTGAATTAGTTGCAATGGACAATACCGGACCCGCAATGGCCTGGGCCCAATTATACTGCGCCACAAAATACTCTGGATCGGTCTGTAAATGAATCTGAAAACTCGTATTACACGCCTCAAAAAGAATGGTATCATGCTTGACAATAAGCTCATCAATGCCATTTATATGAAGCTTAAAGTCCTCTCCCCTAGCCTTTCGTAGCATTTCTGATAAGGCAAAATACCTAGGGTTTGGAGTCATATAATCAAATACCAGGTCCCTTTTTTTGATAGTTGGCAAAATTCCAGTAAGGATTATTTTAGCTCCTTTTTTAGCTGCATCTTGCTCTATTTGACTTAATAATGAGCGGAGCTGCCCCTCCATTTTTGAAAAACAATCTCCTTGCAATGTTAATGGATCCAAATTAACCTCTAAATTATACTTGGCTAACTCGCTGGTCAGATGAGGGTCCGTACTTTCTTCCATCAACTCAGGACCACACATAGAGGGCCGAAAGTCATCTTTCACCAAGCAAAACTCCTGCTCAGCACCTATTCGAGTAATACCTGACTCAAAAATTCCCTTGCGCAGCATATGCTCCAAGG
>JAUIFR010000297.1 GCA_030430325.1 Bacteroidia bacterium
TACATCTTGTAAATAGCCACTTATTTTCGATTTTTCAGCCTCTGGTGCTAATATTACATTTTTGCCTGTCCGTTTTGTCACTTGCTTACAAAATAAAGTTAGGGAGTCATTTTTCAGATCAAGACTGAGTAAATTATTGAGTCGGTCATAACTAATAGTTAGATCTTTAGGCTGATAGATTGCCTTAGGCTCAGGTTTTACTGGTGTTTCAAATGTGTGAAATGACATAATATTATTCACAAAGCGAATCTCTAACCGATATTCCTTGCACAAAAAATAAAGTAAGTCTTTCACCACTGCATTGGTAAAATTATTGGTTACTTTAATGGCAATACTTGGGCTAATACTAATATTGAGGCGGTGTGTTTGAGCAATTCCCCTTAGTAATTCTTGAATGGGTGCATCTACTAGTGAAAATAACGTGGTTTCGTTCAAACCAGGATTACCATTTTTTGACAATTTTTCAAGTTCAGCTTTGATGGAGCTTAGCCGTTTATCATCAAGGGAATCATTTTGTATTTGAGCGGTAACCAAATGAGCTGATGCAAGAACCGCCAGAAAAACAAATCGATTAATTTCTCTAAAAAATAAATTAATAATTGACATAGGCATATGCTTATAAAATTGCAAAAAAAACAGCGCTATTGTTTGGCGTGTTTGGGCATCCTTTTACATGAGTAATTTTACAGCGGAAATAGTTACTAATTATTGAGAAAAAATTTAACTTTTATATAAAAATTCAATAAAATTAGCAAAAATAATTCAAAATAAATTTAAAAATCAATGTATTCTGCAAATTTTATTCAAATTAATGATGGCTCTGTAAAAGCGTATAAACTTCTTCTAGACTTGTATTACCTTGCTGGAATACCTCAAATGCATTTTCGCCAAGCGTTTTAATGCCTCGTTCTTTTAATAGATGATAAACTTGAGTATTTCCAGATTTTATCTGCTCTGCAAGCTCTCCATCAATGCTAATCACTTCATATATCGCGATTCGCCCTTTATAACCGGTAAAATAACATGATTTACACCCAATAGGTACAAAGTGATTTTCAACTTCAATGGGTGGCTTAAAATGCTTGGGATAAAGCGATTCATCAAATGGTTTTTGCGTTTTGCATGACCCACATAATTTTCGAACTAAGCGCTGTGCTACACTGGCATTAAGTGTATTGGCAATTAAGTATGGGGGAATATTCATATCAGTAAGCCTTGAGATGGTGCCCCAAGCCGAATTCGTATGTATCGTGGAGAGCACCAAGTGCCCTGTTAATGATGCACGGATGGCCATATTGGCGGTTTCTTGGTCCCTGATCTCACCCACCATGATGATGTCAGGGTCTTGTCGTAAAAAAGTCCTTAAGGCTTGTGCAAAGTTTAAGCCAATACTTTCCTTAAGTTGCACTTGGTTAATCCCTTCGAGCGTATATTCGATAGGGTCCTCAATGGTCATGATGTTTCTATTTTTATCATTAAGCAGCTTAAGTGTAGCATATAACGTTGTTGTTTTTCCTGATCCAGTTGGTCCACTTATAAGTAAAATGCCATTGGGCTTTTTAATACTTTCTTGGTAATTAAATAAATCTTCTTTTGAGAATCCTAATTGCTTAATGTCGATATCTGTGGCATCATTTCCAAGTAAGCGCATCACGATTTTTTCGCCATGCAGTGTAGGTAAAATAGAGACACGGATATCAAATTTATATTGGTTTAACTTGTAAAAGATCCGGCCATCTTGGGGTAATCGTTTCTCAGCAATATCCAGGTGGGCCATGATTTTTATTTTATTGACAAGAGCAGGGTAATCTTCTTTAGGCAAAATATAGCGCTCCACCAATTTTCCATCAATTCTTATCCTTACTCGACAAGTTTCTTCATAAATTTCGATGTGAATATCACTACTATTAAGGGTTTTGGCTTCGTGAATGAGTTGAGTAATAAACTCTTCACTTTGTACATCTACAGCCTGCTTGCCATTACTTTGCTCAGAATCTTTTTTTAGATAATACCGATTAAGTGTATTTTCAATGATGTAGGCTGGTTGGCTGTCCAGCACTATTTTTTTACCTGTCAGAAATTCGAGTTCCTCTTGGATTTTTTTTTCAGGTTTGGCATCAGAAATATGGAATGTAAAGGTTTGCTCCTCCACAATTTTCGGAATAATATGGTAGTGCCAGGCCAGGTCAGCGGATATTTGCTGCATGAGCTCTGTAGCTAGGATGATATAGTCATTTTGATCCATCCAATGTTAATTTGGCATCCAATAATTTGTAATGTTTAGGTAACGATCTAATTGGGTTAGTTTTTCGAGTATAAAAACTGCAATTAGAGGCACGCTCTGAAACCCAGCTAATGGTATACTTTTTTGGTTATATTTTGGTAATTGTTGACAAATTACATGTAAAATCAAGGCAAATAGGGTTGAAACCATAAAATAGGCTACAAAATTAACCAACGAAAAGCTCAAGCATGCACATATCCAAAACAAAATATCCCCAAGACCAATGTATCGTTTAGTAAACCCAGACCAACAACCTCGGGTTAACCTAATATACGCTGCCAACACGAATAATTGTAGGCCAATAAAAAATAAAGCACCTAGTAGCTGCATGCTATAATACGTTAAATCATTTTTAAGGATGCCATCAACTAATAGTAATATGCCGAGTACTGGAAAAAGCATCCAATGGATGCCTCTATATTTAAAGTCTTGCCAAAAGATCATGATCAGCACGAGGATCGTACACACCCACCAACTTATTTGAAATATTGGAGACATTAATCTTTAAGCACTTCACGCATCATTCCTTCCTGATCTACCTCCCAGGTATTAAAATTACCATCTTTATCAAAATCCACCACAGCCGTGGCTCTTGCAACATAAGTAGTGGGAGATGCCTCTACAATTTCTACCATGTAATTAGCTTTGCCTCCGTCCGTTACGAGCATTTCTTGCTCAAATCCAATTTCTTCCAAACTTGGTGAGTACCTAGAGTATTCATAAAAGTAAGTCTTTTGTAATGTTTCCAGATGCCTCAGATACTGCTTGGCTTCCACACTTTTGGCTTTAGAAATTTGTGGCATAAGCACTGGCAATGCTAGTAGTACCAATATGCCTATAATCACAAGCACCACCAATAATTCGGATAAGGTAAATGCTGCTATTCTACTTTTCTTTAATTGCTCGAAGTTGTTCATGGGTTAAAGATAAGTTCTGATAGTGACAGGGGCTAGTAAAAATGGATTTAATTAGTACAATCGTAATATTAGAAGTTTAATTATTACTTATACACCTTATGGAGACAAATCTTTTTTGAACCTTCTTGAATTTTTAATAATTTAGGAAAAAATTAACTTATGAATAACGAAATCATCAAATTCCTGGTCATCAATACCATTTCAGTGATGATCATTGCCTATATTTTGGAGGGAGTTAAGGTAAAAAGTATACTGCATGCTTTGCTATTTGCAGCTGTACTTGGCGGTGTCAATAC
>JAUIFR010000043.1 GCA_030430325.1 Bacteroidia bacterium
ATATTCATGCAAGCGAAGTAAAGCCTTACGTACATCTTTACTCCACCAAGTTTGCCATTTATGAATGGGCTTTTCCATAAATATCCAACCCACAAGGTCATATAAATTTTGACTACGATCAAGATAATCAGCTACTTGATCCTTATCAATATCAAGTTTAGCCTCTAACTCAGTAAGAAATTGATCTCGATCAGCATGGGCCTGCAAATAAGTACCATCTTCATAAAAGTAGCGGCACGCCTCGTCGAGCTGGTGATAAGGAAATTCACTTGGATCAATCTGGGCGATAGTAAGTAACTCTTCAACGAGCCAGGGCATCGTAAACAACGAGGGGCCTGCATCAAATCGGAAACCATCTTGGGTAAAGGCAGTCAATTTCCCCCCAAAATAGCTATTGGCCTCCAGAATGGTAACGGAATAGCCAGCTGCTTGTAACCTAATTGCTACTGCCAAACCTGCTACCCCACCTCCAATAACAATGATTTTCATAACCGAATTTGAAAAAAAATTAACCTACAAGTAATGGATTTGATATATTTATTATAGTTAAACTATACTATATATTCAATGTAATTGGCTAAATACATGAATTTAAAAATCTATTTTTGAATGTAATTAGCAAAATAAATTCAATATTTCTAATTTGCACTGCTATGTGCTTCATTAAAACTTACCATCCAGTTAATACCAAACTGATCGGTAAGCATACCAAAATAGTCCCCCCAAAAAGTTTGTTCCATGGGCATGGTAACCTGCCCCTGTGTAGCCAGCTTTTTGAATAAATGATCAGCATTATCCTTACTATCAGTAGTAATGGAAATCGAAAAATTATTACCAACCTTAAGATTTGGAGCCCATTCACCACCGGTGTCACTACCCATCAACACCGTTTCTTTACTTATAGGCAAACTAATGTGCATGATTTTATCCTTCATATCATCAGAAATTGGGGGCATCCCCTCTTGTGGTGGCATTTCATTAAATGTAGAAGAATATGAAAACGCTCCGCCAAATACAGATTTGTAAAAATCAAATGCTTGTTTGCAATTGCCATCAAAGGTCAAATAAGTGTTAATTGTTGTCATATTGTTATGCTTAAGTTTTGAATAGATTGAATTCGTTCTTACCAAGTTACAATAATTAAACTGTACCGACAAACAACAATTATTATTGCACATAATTGGCAAAATACATGCAAAATATGGGTGGAATTTGTTTTTTAGGATTAAAAAAAGCCACCTAAATGAGGTGGCTTTATCTCTAAATTGCAAGTTAAGTCTATTTAATCCTCCGTACCATCATCCCACCAAACACCGCTATTAAGGTTTGTGGTAGGCACATTTACCCCATTATTATTACGTGTGCTAGAAGGGTAAAGCCATCTTCTTGGTGTCGGACCATTTGGATTAACCGTTTGGGTTGGGAAACCCGTACGTCGGTAGTCCGTCCATGACTCAAATGCCATATATGGAAACGCTGCTAAATACTTTTGGTTCATTACGTGCTCAATCGTTAAATTTCCTGCAGGTAACACGTCCTCTTGAGCCAAATAGGCATCAATTCCAGCTTGATCGATACCCGATCGTTCCAAAGCAGCCACAACACCTTTTTCGTAAGCTGCCTTAGCATTACCTTGATCAGATTGTAGTAAATAAGCTTCTGCTTGAATGAACAAGATCTCGGCAAATGTAATTAGATCTGAAGGAGATGTTGCGCTTATCACATTTGGTGATGCCCTTGAATATAATGTTCCATTTTGATCTTGCACCGCTGCACCATTTGGCGCACCAACTATGCTATTATCAGCTAATGGTTCAATATATACCAATAACCTAGGGTCATTCAAATTCTCTAGCATATTAACCAATGTTACACTTACGGCAAGCTGATTTCGGTCATTTCTAAATTGATACCAGGAATTCTCACCAGATGCTGCTTCATTCCACCCCCGGAAGCGCATATCATCGTCATTACTTGTAAAAGCCTCACTTGCTGCCGCAATGGCTAAACCAGCGTGAGAAACATCTTGCTTCACCAAATGAATATGTAATCGTGCTTTTAAGGCATAAGCTGCTTTTATCCAGAGGGACATTTGAACATTATAATCACCATCAGCTGGAATCCCATAAATAAAATCAATATTACTAGAAAAAATATCATCCACAATACCTGACTCCATTTCACTAATCGCTTGATCTATCTCAGCAAATAATTGTTGATAAATATCTTGCTGATTATCAAAATGAGGTTTTAATATTTCATCACCTTTAAGTGCTTCACTATATGGAATACGTCCAAAGGCATCGGTAGCAATACTGTATGTAAATGCTCTTAGCATGCGTGCAGTGCCCAAAAACGAATTATTGCCTTCTGTTTCCGCTTTTCTAATAAGATCTGTTAAATCCATCAATGTACCATCATAGGCACCTCCCTGCCAAAAGTTATTCATATCTTCACTTGTGATCAATAATTGATCGGCATTTTGCATTTGGTTATGTGCTCCAGCAAAATGTTGAGAAAATAACGAAGAATACCAGGACATATCCGCGCCTACTGTGTTATAAGCAAAATAGGTAGACGCTGAAGTAAATAGGGTACTCATTGGTACTTCTATTGGATTATTTGGATCAATATTTAACTCCTCCAACGAGTTTTTACAGCCTAATAGCATGATAATGCTTAGGCCACTTATTATAACTATATTTAAAAACTTTCTCATGTTCTTCAATTTAAAAGGTAACATTAAGCCCAACTTGATAACTGGTAGAATTAGGCATATTCATATATTCAAAACCACGACCATTATTTGCCCCTCCTAGGTTTGTTTCGGGGTCAAAATTAGGATACTCTGTAAACAAGGCTAAGTTACGACCTGACAGCGTTAAATCTAATCGATCTATCATATCCGTTTTGATAAATTGTGCCAAACTCACACGTAAGGAAACCTCTCTTAATCTTACAAATGAGGCATCAAATACATTGGATTCATCAATCGCATCGGCGTAAGTAAACCAGTATGCTTGACCTTTTGTTATGGTAATGTCGTTTGTGCCTTCGGTTACAAGATTACCATTTGCATCTAAATATCCCTTTACGCCAGGCAACACTTCTTGCTTATTACGATCTTCTGTCACTTTATCCATTCCATAAAGCCTAATCAAGCGCGTATTACCTGCATACCGATCACCCCCCATGACAACGTCGAACTGAGCCGATAAGGAAATGAACTTATAGGTAAATGTATTGGTAATAGCTCCCCACCAGTCTGGCTGCGTATTGCCAATTACACCATCATTTGGATCTGCAATGGGCATTCCATAAGCAGGATTCGGGTTACCATTAATGGTAGCCCTACTATCATATACAATATTACCATTAGCATCACGTAAATACCTCGAACCATATAATGAAGAGTAAGGTTCTCCACTAAATAAACGAACACTAGGTGCTGTGAAACCCGCCAATCGAATGGATTCAACACCCTCAGCAAGTTTCACAACTTCACTTCTATTATGCGTATAATTCATAGAAACATCCCAACGGAAACCATTAGAGAGTTCTACAGGTGTTATGTTAAGCAATACCTCAATACCTTTATTGGTGATTTCACCACCATTAATAATCCTTGCTCTGTAGCCTGTTTCACTAGCCACTTCTACTGGAAAAATCTGATCTGTAGCTCGAGAATTGTAATATGCTGCATCTAAAAATATTCTACCATTAAGGAAATTAAGCTCTGCACCCACCTCAAAAGTTGTTTCATTTTGAGGTTTGATATTTGGGTTGGCTAACGTATTATTTACGGTAAAACCGGATTGTCCACCAAATGGAAATGACACTCCGTCCGTTGTTAGACCACTACCAGGGATGGCAGAGGTATAAGTATTGACCGTACTATAAATATCTGCATCCTGACCTACTTGTGCTAAACTGGCTCTAACTTTACCAAAACTCAAGATATTATTCTGACCAATGAGTTCGGAGAATACAAATCCCATATTGGCTGAAGGATAGAAAAAGGAATTATTTTGTTTGGGTAAAGTGGACGACCAGTCATTTCTTGCCGTAACCCCCAAATAAATAATATCTTTATAATCAGCCTGAATATCAGCATAAACACTATATCTTCTCAGACGGTCGGTTACATTACTTGAAATCACGCTGCTCGCATTCCTGATGTCATTAAACCCCCCAATGGCAAAACCGGTTCCTTGCACATACATTCGATCTAAATTTTCACCAATTACCGTTCCACCCACAGTAGCTACCAATCCTATTTCTTCTGAAATATTCTTATTAAATGTTAATAGTAAATCAGAGTTTAAATCTCTTGATAAATATCGGTCTTCCTCAATTCTACCTCCAGAAGGAGCAAAATATGCACCAAATGGTGATGAACCTCTACCACCAGTTCGACCCGACCCTAGTGAAATTATCTCCATACGATTATCCATGTATGCATCCACTCCAATTCTATAGGTTAAATTTAGCCAGTCGGTAAATTTATACGAAAGGAAAAGCAACCCAATTACACGATCCACATTACTTGTTGACGGATTGTTCTCTATCGACCAAAGTGGGTTATCAAAGTTACCCCGATAATTATATTGATGATAAGGGTCATTCTCCCAATGAGTGGGCAAACCATGTAAATCAAAAGTTCGTGGAGCTGGATATACCGTAAATAAAGGAGCAGCTAAATTACTTCCTTTTTGAATACTTAGTTGACTTGAATTGGTATATGCAAATGATCCCCCTACATTTAGTTTATCAGTTAAATCAAAATCTGCTTTAACTCTTCCTGTAAAACGTTCAAAATCAGCATTTTTTACAATACCCATCTGATTTAAATAAGAAACAGAGCTAAAAAAGCGACTATTTTCACCACCGCCAGACACACTAAGTTGTGTATTCGAGGTATGACCAGTTTGGAAAAATGGTGTAACATTATCATATACCTGGGCTTCAACCATATCACCTATGGCATTTTGAATAGTACCTAGTGTGTCTATCTTAGCTCCCCATGATAATGATGTGGTATTGCTATAAGCACCACCTGCACCCTGTGAATACTTATCTTGTAATTCAGGTAATGTGCTTACTTGATCCCATGAATAAGATTGTCCAACATTAATTTTCATCTTGGAACCTTTGGCACCACTTTTTGTCGTAATAATTACGGCACCATTAGATGCATCTAATCCATATAATGCTGCTGCTGCTGGACCTTTAAGTACCGTCATAGATTCAATATCATCTGGATTAATATCAATTAAACGGTTTGGCGGTTCAGTTCCTCCCAAATCGTTATTACGTCCATTGTTTGGGTCACCCGTTCTTAAAAACTTATTACTGACTCGTACCCCATCAATAATAAATAAAGGCTGGTTATTAGAATTAGAGGCAATTGAATTACTTCCCCGCATCCGAATAAAAGTTGATGAACCAGGCATACCCGATGAAAGACCCACTTGTACTCCTGCAACTTTTCCTGTTAAAGCGCTCACCACATTTGGCTGACCAGCTTGTGTAGCAACTTTCTCCCCATCAAGTTCTGTAACGGCATATCCCAGCCCCCTCTTCTCTTTTTCAATACCCATGGCAGTTACGACAAGTTCATCCATCATGATTTCGTCTGTCTCTAAATTTACATTGATAACGGTTCGTGAACCTACCATTTCACGGCGCTCTTGCATACTAACAAATTTAAAAACTAGTACAGCATCCTGCTCAGGTACTTCTATTTTATAGTCACCATTTAAATCGGTAACTGTACCCACAGTCGTACCCTCTAAAATTACGTTTACCCCCGGTAGCCCTTCTGGATCATCAACGGAGGTTACTTTTCCTGAAATAGTGCGTTGCTGTGCCCATGCATCACTAATAAATAGTAATGACGCCAAACAATAACACAGTAAAAATTGTCTCATATTACTTTTGTTTATAAATTAATGTGCTAAAAACTGATTGTTTATGCTATTATTTTAATAATTACTTTATCTAATATATTGCTAGCATCGCTAAATCTCAAATTATCACATCCAATCAATGATGAACTCATTAAATTCGTGACTATCCGTTAATGAACAGTGGGCCAATGTTAGCACAAATAGACTCTAAAAATTGCAAATCGATGTGATCAAAATCATTTAAAACATCACTATCAATATCTAAAACTCCATATACTATATTATTATGCGTTATCGGTACTACGATCTCACTTTTAGAGGCACTATTGCATGAAATATGCCCAGGAAAATGATGCACATCCTCTACTAAAATACTTTTACGATCAGCCCAAGCTTTGCCACATACACCTTTACCCAAGGTAATTCTAGTACAAGCTACAGGACCCTGAAATGGTCCTAAAACTAATTCCTTATTTTTTACCAAGTAAAACCCTACCCAAAAAAAATTAAATGCTGATTTAAGTGCAGCTGCGACATTAGCTAAATTGGCAATGAGATCATCCTCATGTTGAATAAGTGACTTTATTTGAGGAATAATTTGCTCATATTTTTGTTCTCTAGTATGTTTAATGGCTTCACTCATCTTTTATATGCTAGCTTGTATCGATTAAGATTCAAAATAATACACCAAAACTTGAAAATCCAACAAGTTTCGCTAATTAATTTATTTAATTACATATGTAGGTTAGTAAATTGCTCTGATTAGCACTATTGATGCCTAATGCTTAACTTTAATTAATCATAAAATAATAATAACATGCAAATAGCTAAATGGATAGCGGGGATCCTATTGATCGCCCTAATGGGTGCATGTACTCAGCAAACATGCCCAACATATTTAAAAAATGATGGTGAATTAAACAAAAATCAGCAAGAAGTTAGGGTCTAGCTAGTTTTTAATTACATTTTGACAAATTCCCCATTAATAATGATTTTTTCGATATGATTTCTACCATAAGCATAAGGTATATACTCAAAGGAATTAACTGACTTTGAAATGATAATATTGGCTTTCTTTCCAATATCGATGCTACCTAGTTGATCAGATAAATCTATAGCATAAGCACCATTAATGGTAGCTGCATGTAGTGCTTCTGTAGGTGTTAGTCGCATTTGTATGCACGCTAGTGACATCATTAGTTGCATATCGCCGTTTGGAGAGCTCCCTGGATTAAAATCACTTGCTATGGCAATTGGAAGATCTGCTGCTATGAGTTTACGTGCAGGAGGGTAGGCTAATCGTAAAAAGAAGGCCGCACCAGGCAATAAAGTGGGCATTGTTTCAGATTTCTTTAGAAGATTAATCTCCTGATCATCAATACTTTCCAAATGATCCACACTAATTGCACCTACTGCTACCCCTGCCTGTACACCACCGGATCGATTAAGCTGATTAGCATGAATTTTAGGTCTGATTCCATGCTTTAGAGCAGCTTTACTTATCAAAATAGTTTCTTCCTCAGTAAAAAAACCCTCCTCACAAAATACATCACAGTAATCAGCTAATTTTTCGGCAGCGACCGCAGGCAACATTTCTTCCACAATTAATCGAATATAACGGACTTTCGTAAGGCCCTTTGGTACAGCATGCGCTCCCAAAAATGTGCTTCGAATAGTCACAGGTGAAGATTCTTTTAGCCGCTGTATAACCCTCAACATTTTTAGTTCATCCTCCAATGTAAGGCCATATCCACTTTTTATCTCAACCGCACCTGTACCTGTTTGTAAAATCTCTTCAAGTCTGATTTTGGCTGCCTCAAATAGCTCTTGCTCTGTCGTATTTTGTAATCGCTTGGCCGAATTTAAAATGCCCCCTCCTTTAGCAGCAATTTCAGCATAACTCAGCCCTTTTATCTTATCCACAAACTCGCCCTCTCTGCTACCTGCAAAAACCAAATGGGTATGCGAATCGACAAATGCAGGAAACACATAGCGCTCTTTTACATCAATAATATTAATGCCGAGCAGTCCTTGTTGATTGAATTGATGCATTTGACCATAACTAGTAATTCTACCATCTTTGATATGTAGGTATGCATTTGGAACGCTAAATGCTTGATCCATTTCTTTGCCCATCAGTTTAGTTTTATCTTTAAGGCCAACACATAGTAATTCTTTGATGTTTACAAGGCAGAATTCGTTTTTCATTTGCAATAGCGTAGTTTAAATATTTAATGAATTTTGCCGAATTAATTCAAATTATATATTATTATTAAATAAAATTAGCAAAATATGTTGAATATAAAATTTAATAGAAATCAAGTTACAAAATTACATATTTATAACTACCGAACAACCTACAATTCATCCCATAATTTTACATACACTTTTATTTATCAAGCTTAATTGGTAATTTATACAAGATGAAAGGTTATGTATAATTCAATAATGCGATTTAGAGCTATAGTTGGGGGTATTAGTTTATTCATAATGATTAATGGTGCTGATATTTTAGGTTATAATGCTGACTCAATGAATACCAAAATACTTCGAATACAAGTTTCAGAACATGAAGTACTTAATTCTAAAATAATTGATTATTCAAAGCGACCAGCAATAAACTCCATTAAATTACAGCATTTACTACTCGAATTAGCCATTAGCGAAAGGAATTATAAAAGAACAGTTGCCCAATTTGATAGAATTACTAGGTACTATCAACAAGCCAATTTATCAATAGAACTTGCTTTAACTTATATTAAAAAAGCACATTGGCTTAGCACCCTTCAACTTTATGATGAAGCCATGCAAGCCATAAATTTAGCTAGCCAACTCCAACAAATAAACCAGGATCCAATATTATATAATAAATTAATATGTTGCCAAATTCAATTAGATTGTGACAGGGGCAATTTGATTAAAATACCCGATCAATTGAAACAAGTAAAACTTAAATTAACACGCTATCCCCAGCAAGAATTAACCAAAAAATATCAATTACTAAAGCTGCAATTTAGTATAGTTAGATTGAAAAGCGAAACAGCTCAAGTATTTGAAAATTCAAACAAGACTGCAGAAATTGTAAAAAAAATAGATTCTTTGTTATTATTAAATTTTTGGACTTATGATGAATTTCAAGAACTTTGGAAATATAAGATCGAATGTTTATTAACAAATGATACTTTATCAGCTAAATCTACCCTATTGCATTTTATTTCCTCTTATGAAAACCAACGAATAGATTTACTTCAAACCTTTGACTATTATTTAAGTAAAATTTATTTTAAGGAACAACACTTTGATTCAGCCTATTTTCATGCGCAACGAGCAGCCTCACTAAATAGTCAAAGTTTAGCCATGCTTACTGGGCTCAAAAAGCTTTTACAATTTATCATTGAACTCAAGGAGCTTCATCAGGAATTTCAGGAGGCTTATCAAGACCAAATTAAACTCAACCAAGTTAATAAAGTATTACAATTGCAACGTCAAAGAATTAAGCAAATTCAACCATTACTTTCGCCAAGGCCAACCAAACGGATAGTTAGTAAAGCGGAGGCAAGCTACGCCAAAAAATATTTATATTTTGGCATATTTTTATCACTATTTATTAGTATATTCTATATATTTTTTGTGATAGCACAGCATATAAAAGAAACCGAAGATGCATATTAAAGATCAAATTAGGTGTATTGAAGCATCGAATAGGCCTTTAAATTTAATATTCTGGCTCCGTTTTCACGAATTTGTTCTAATGTTATTTCGCTAATTGAGGCCTCAAACTGGCTGAGTTCATGTAATTTATTTTGTAAAGTATATTGAGCTGCACGAACACATTGATTTAGTAAATGATAGTCTTGCAGGTACTTAGCTGTTAATAATTTATTTTTTGCTTGTTCAAGCATATCTTCATTTATATTTGTTAAGCAGTTTTCTAAAATACCAAACAGCGCTTGCTCGGCAGATGGTAAATCTACTTCAGGAAATACCCTCCCCTCTATTACAAACAAACCTTCCATAAATGAGTTGGTCATTCTAGTTTGAATAGATGTGAAAATAGCTTTCTTTTTCACTAAAGATTGAAATAATATGGACCCCTTGCCTTGTCCCAGAATTTGAATTAGTAATATGGCCGAAAAATACCCCTTCTCGAACATTCCTGGCATTTTGAATGCTATATACAAGGCCCTATGTGTGACTTGCTCGGTAAGCTTGGCATGTCGTATTTCAAGCTGCTGTGGTTCTGGGATAATCTCCAAATCAATACCACCACCATCTGGAATATCTCCAAACCATTTTTGAACCAATGGTTTCACTTTGTCTGTGTCAAAACCACCTGCTAGTATTAAGTAGGCCCTTGATGGAAGATAATGCTTTGCTCTAAATACCATAAGATCCTCCATGGTAGTTTGCTCAATATGACTCATATCCCTTCCAATAACGGGCCAGCTATAGGGATGTTTTAAATAGGCTAGCCGCCTAATATGATGCCAAGCAGTGCCATAGGGTTGATTCAAGTACCGCTGTTTATACTCCTCTAAAACTACTTTTTTCTGCAATTCAAATTTATTCTCATCCCAAGATAAGCCAAGCATACGATCTGACTCCAACCAAAATGCTTGTTCCAAATTTAGAATAGGTAACTGGGCGTAGTAGAATGTATAATCACTTGATGTAAAGGCATTTGAAATACCTCCAGCAGTTTGTATGTGCTGGTCATAGTATCGGATATGCTTTGACCCCTCAAACATCATATGTTCTAAAAAATGAGCAAGGCCTGTTTTGTTTGGCTGCTCATGAATTGCCCCAACATGATAAGCTACACAACAACATGCTAATGGGTGATCTGGAATTTCATGCGTAAGTACCTGAAGGCCATTATCAAGCTTGAACGTTGAAACCTGCATCCTATTCTTAATAAGTAATTAATCCATCTACCTGATCTTCAATCAATTGAGCGTAAAGTGGGTTTGAAAAGTTACGCCCATCAAAATGTTGACTAATTCTAGAGAGTTTTGGCTTTAGTGCAAGCACATGCATGCCCAAATAATTAAAAATATCAGTCAAATGACTCATGGCAAGCACACCACCTTGAACACCATCAGACACGCCGACTAAAGCGCACTTTTTACTTTTCACACTATCTGGAAATTTTAACCCGTCGATAAACACCTTAAGCACACCAGGGAATGATCCATTATACTCAGGCACCACTACAATAAATTTTTGACATTGATCAACCTTTTCTTGTAACCTTTTCTGAAATTGCTCACTCTTGCCAGCTTGATCATATAAACCTGAAGTAATCATATTATCGGGCATATCTTTAAGGTCAATTAATAACGTGGATTGCTGTTTTTTAGCCAATAACTTTTCATAATATGCAGCCACTTGTTTGCTTACGGCCTCCTTCCTATTCGTACCAATTATTATACCTATCATATAGTTCCAATTTTACACAAATATACGATTACAAATGAGATTATTGAATTGGAGCGTATAATTCGTGGTAAATGTTGAGAGGGAGATCAAAGATCTTTTCTAATTTTAATTTTTAAATATATTCACTTATTCAAAACTTCACATATTCAAAACTTCACAATTATACGATTTTATACCTAATTTTTTATATATCTATTTATACTATGATAAATTATAATAAATAATTACACGATTAATGACTTGATAATAAGTATAAATTTAGAGGTTTAGTATTTTTTTTGTATTCTTTTGTTTTACAGTTACTTATGATTTTTTAATCTATGAGTTTTGGTCATAATATTAGAATTGTATATATTTTTAAGATTTTTTTTTTGCCATTCCACAGCATTTACCCCCTCGATTACGCTTGACCTTTGGCTTTATTGTCTATTGCCAACTATTACGAGCTAGGCCTTATATGATGTTCTTGTACATTAATACTAGCTTTTGTCTTGAGCTTCCTTCAGATTCCTCGTCAACAAGGACACCCTTGCTCACAACTAACTTTTTCCGTCAATTAGTCCTGTAGGGGACTTTAACCCTTTATATATATCACATGGGCAAACAAAAACCCCGGTGTATTTACCGGGGCCCAATCAACCTTAAACTAACCATGAAAAAGACAAAATCATTAATATCTTTAGCTTTTATGTAATTCAAAGATAGAGCAAAGCGGTAACAGTTCAAATCAAAGAGTGCGTAACTGCCTTCATGTGTACCATTTACATAATTTTACTACAAAAATGCAGTATAAAAATTCATATTTATGTGATTATCAATTAATTACATTTTTTTATGTTCATTAAATACTAACTTATTGTTGTCACGAAATGGTTAAAAATCTAAAATTTTTCGATCAATTATCGTATAAAAATACATGCCATAACTAAAAACCAAGCTGCTGCTTAACCCTAGTTAGCACCTGATGAGCTACTATTTGAGCTTTTTGTTCTCCTTTTTGCAAGTGCTGTTCGATCAACTCAGTATTGGCCATGTATTCATTAAAGGCCATCCTAATATCGTTAAATTTGGTCAATATCATTTCAAATAAAGCCTGTTTGGCGTAGCCATATCCAAAATTCCCTCCTAAATATAAGCTACGCATATGCTCTTTTTCAGCCTCACTTGCAAGCAATGCATATAGTTTGTACACATTGCACGTGTCGGGGTTTTTGGGCTCCTCCAACGGAGTACTATCGGTCACGATGCGCATGACATTTTTCCTAAGTTGCTTATCGGGCAGAAAGATATCGATTGTATTTTGATAAGACTTACTCATTTTTTGCCCATCAATTCCAGGCACAACTTTGACATCTTCTTGAATGCTAGCCTCTGGTAAAACAAACGTCTCCCCCAATTTATGATTAAAACTACTCGCCATATCGCGGGTCATCTCCAAATGTTGAAGCTGATCCTTACCAACAGGCACAAATTGTGCATCGTATAGCAAAATATCCGCCGCCATCAGCACTGGGTAAGTAAATAAACCCGCATTTACATCGGCCAATTTATCTGATTTATCTTTGAATGAATGCGCATTGGCCAGCATCGGATAGGGCGTGAAACAACTCAAATACCAAAGTAGTTCACAAACTTGAGGAATTTTGGATTGCCGATAAAATATATTTTTTTTCGTGTCAAAACCGCAAGCGAGCCAAGCTGCTGCCGTAGCATATACATACTCTTGCCGCTCTTTCGCATCTTTGATTGTAGTTAAGGAATGAAGGTCGGCAATAAAATAAAAACACTCATTTGATTCCTGTTTTGAAAATTGTATGCCTGGTAAAATGGCACCTAAAATATTGCCTAAATGGGGCCTACCTGTGCTCTGAATTCCTGTTAAATATCTGGCCATTATGAATTACTTTTTACGCTTATAAATAGGTACTGTGCTGCAGGGCTCCCCATACATTATGCTACTTACAAATGGTAGGAGCTGATCCACCAACTGCGCTAACACAAACTCACCCTGTGGCACGTCACTACATCCTTTAATCACCACTTTGGCATCCTGAAACGTCGAAAAATCAACTTTTTGTAATTGATTTAAATACCCCATTCGGACTAAAAAGTCATAATCTCCAACAAATACTTGCTCTGCAACGCCTGCAAGGTGCTTTGTAAGTAACATAAATACCCACTGCGGAAGTATAACATCCACAGAACAATAAATTCCTACCATTTTATCTTTATAATCCTCCCAATTAGTTTTTGTTAAAGCAACCCTAAACTCTTTTTCTTTAATTATTAATTCTTGATACAAAAATTGTTTCATATCTAATTGGACCAAACTGGCTGGCTTGTAATATTTTGCAATATCCAACTGCTGTAATTGACTTTCCTCAACCCGATTTCGAATCATAAATTTGTAAAATTGTGTAATATCTAAACTTCATTACAGTTTATCTCCCTGCTTTTTGATTACCACAAAAATAATTAATTTGCATCGGAATTTTGAATCAGCGCGTTTTAATTTTACTAATTAAATCATGAAGCTCTATACAAAAAAGGGAGACCAAGGTCAAACAGCCTTATTAGGAGGTAAAAAAGTGGCAAAATCACATTTAAGGATTGAGGCTTATGGCACGGTTGATGAGCTGAACGCACACTTAGGCCTACTAAGTGACTTATGTAAATTTGATGAAGATGTAACGTACTTGACTCGAATACAACATTGTTTGTTTGCAATAGGAGCACAACTAGCCACTCCAGAGGAAGAAACAAGTTTTGAATTACCCGAATTAGATAAGTGTATTTTAGAAGAACTAGAGGCCCAAATTGATGAAATTACTGCTTTGGCTCCACCGCTCAAAAATTTTATTTTACCAGGCGGACATACCACCATCTCACAATGCCATATTGCAAGATGTGTTTGCCGACGTGCCGAGCGCTGTGTCATCGCATTACATGAAGTTGCAGTTCAAGATTCATTTATATTAATGCTGCTAAACCGATTATCTGATTATTTATTTGCACTGGGCCGAAAATGGGCCCACAAAATGAATATTCAGGAACGTATTTGGCAAAAATAAAATAGATTTTGCTTAGTTTTTTTAGACTTAATGACCCGTACAGACTTATTTTTATAGGGATCATCTTATTGATTCCCCGCCTCATTTATTGGCTTTTTTATTATGAACCTACCTTGCCTGAGCTAAACTGGATACTCATCGGGGAGAAACTCGCAGCCGGAGACCTACTTTATAAGGACCTTTATGAAGACATTGCCCCATTGTCAGGAGCAATTTATACCCTACTATTTACCATTTTTGGTAAAAATTATATTGCATTTCAGGTTATTGCTTATTTACTGCTTTTAAGTCAATGTGCTACCTTTAATTATATTGTGATTAGCCATAAGGCTTATAAAGAAAATACCTATCTACCGGCCTTATTATTTGCGTTGCTTGCAAGCTGTCATTTTGATTTGTTTACACTTTCACCAGTCTTAATGGGGCAATTTTTCATCTTTTTTGCTTTAAAAAATGTGTACGTGCGAATGGGAGATCAGTCGTCTGACGCAGTTGTTTTAAAAACAGGGAGTTATATTGGGATTGCAGCACTATTTCATTTCCCATTAATCCTATTTTTATTTCCAACACTGGCCACTTATGCGCTGTTTACTGGCACGATCTTACGAAGGTATTTTCTGCTCCTGCTGGGCTGCTTGGTTGTGCTAGCTTGGGTGTGGTTTGGCTATTTCTTTTTTGGTTATGAATCGTATTTGTATCGTTTAGCAACCAATTCTTTCATCCCCTGGAATACTAGTTATATATCTTTTTATCAAATTCTTATTGTTTATTTTGTGCCCATTTTATTTTTGATAGTTGCATACTTAAAAGTGAGTAGCATCAATATTTACACGAATTACCAAGTAAGAATACAGCATGTCATGTTATTTTTTCTGATCACCTCAGCGCTCACTTGGGTATTTTTACATCGAATTTCAATTTATCAGTTCTTGATTTTTATCCCCTATCTTAGCTTTTTTATTAGTCATTATCTATTAAATATTTCAAAATTATGGAAGGGTGAATTCGCCCTATTTTTGTTGTTGGCAAATGTTAGTGCATTTTTCATTTTTTCATCTAAAATTATAGCACCCAAAAATGCATTGCTTCAATACAAAGAAATTAAAGTCGCCCCCACACGATGGGACAATCAGATCGCCCATAAAAATATTTTAGTGTTAGGGAATGATATTAGCGCGTATAAAAATAGCACGTTGGCCACACCATATTTAAATTGGCGTATATCAAAAAATGAACTAGTGAATATCAATACAATCTCCAATTTAAAGCGTACCTATTTAAATTTACAGCGTGATCCGCCAGAAGTTATTATTGATGAGTTTAAAACAATACCTAGTTTATTTAATCAAATGCCAAAACTAGCCAAAAAGTATCACCAACTCGATTCAGTGGTATGGGTGCTAAAAAAAGAATGAAACTAGACAAACAAATGTATAATGTAACAAATAATTAGCCTCATTCTCTGAAGACTTAAAAAATACTGGTATTTTGAATGATTTTAGCATAATTCATTTAAATTCATATACATTATTAAGTCTGAGGTCCTAACAAGTTAATTTACCTCCTTTTTATTCCATATTCTAAGTATTTATGCATACCTTTGCACACTCAAAAATTTAAAGTATGTTTAACTAAAAGCCTCTCCTCCTTGGGGTGTTATTTAATAAAGGAGTTAAAATGTCTGAATTAGAAAAAAATGAAGTAGAAGAAAGCCCATCAGCAGAGGCCGTAGCAAATGTTGAAAAAGCGGATGTTACTGAAAGACCAGTGCGTCATGATGACTTTGATTGGGATGAGTTTGGCAAAAAAGGATTTGGTGAAAATTACTCCAAAGATGAAGTAAATAACATGGTATCAGACTATGATCAAACCATGACTGAAATCCAAGAACATGAGGTAATAAAAGGCACTGTCGTAGGAATTAATGACCGTGACGTTATCCTCAATATTGGTTTTAAATCTGACGGACTCGTTTCGACGTCTGAATTTAGAGATTTGCCCGACCTCAAAATTGGCGATGAAGTTGAAGTATATATCGATGAGCAAGAAAACGCCCAAGGTCAGCTTATTTTATCAAGACGAAAAGCAAAAATTGTAAAAGCTTGGGAAAATATTCAAAAAGCTTTGGATGAAGATAGCATCATCGATGCCACCATTAAGCGACGAACAAAAGGTGGACTTATTGCTGATATATTTGGTATTGAGTCATTTTTACCTGGATCGCAAATAGATGTGAAGCCCATTCGTGATTTTGATATTTTTGTTGGTAAAAAGATGGAAGTGAAAGTAGTTAAAATTAACTACTCTAATGATAACGTTGTTGTTTCTCATAAAGTATTGATTGAGAAAGATCTTGAAAAACAAAAAGCTGAAATACTTGAAAATCTTGAGAAAGGACAAGTACTTGAGGGCATCATCAAAAACATGACCAATTTTGGTGTGTTTATTGATCTTGGTGGAGTTGATGGCTTATTGCATATCACAGATATCTCCTGGGGACGAATAAACCATCCAGAGGAAGTACTTAAACTAGATCAAAAAGTAAACGTGGTGGTGCTTGACTTTGATGAAGACAAAAAGCGTATTTCATTAGGAATGAAACAATTAACACCGCATCCTTGGGATTCTTTAGAATCAACTATTGAAGTAGGCTCTAAAGTAAAAGGTAAGATTGTCAATGTTGCTGACTATGGTGCTTTCTTGGAGATATTACCTGGTGTGGAAGGCTTAATTCACGTATCTGAAATGTCATGGTCACAGCATCTTAGAAATCCACAGGATTTTATAAAAATTGGAGATGAGATTGAGGGTGTTGTACTTACTTTGGATCGGGATGAACGTAAAATGTCACTAGGTATTAAGCAGCTCACGGAAGATCCGTGGACGAAGCAAGATATCATGACTAAATATGCTGTTGGAACAACACATAAAGGTATCGTTAGAAACTTAACCAACTTCGGATTATTCTTAGAACTAGAAGAGGGTATTGATGGTTTAGTACACGTTTCAGATTTATCTTGGACGAAGAAGATCAAGCATCCTTCTGAATTTGTTAAAGTAAATGAAGAACTTGAAGTGAAGGTACTCGAGTTGGATGCTGAAAACAGAAGGCTAGCCCTTGGTCATAAGCAGCTAGAAGAAAACCCATGGGATACATTCGAAACCGTATTTACGCCTGGTTCTGTACATAAGTGTACTATCATGGCCAAGGTTGAAAAAGGCGCTTCGCTTGAATTACCATATGGTATCGAAGGCTTTGTATCCAATAGAAATCTTAAAAAAGAAGATGGTTCAACAGCTGATATTGGTGAGTCTCTTGATTTTCAGGTAATTGAATTTTCTAAAAATGATAAGCGCATCATATTATCACATTTGCATGTGCACTCAGAGCAGGAATCAAAGCCTAAAAAGGCTCCTAAAAAGTCAAAGCCGAATGCTATTGATAAAGTGAACAAAGGGGTAGAAAAGTCAACATTGGGTGATTTGGAAGCACTTAGTAGCTTAAAAGAGCAAATGGAGCAGCCAGCAGATAAAGTTGAACCTGCTCCCGCTAAATCAGAAGAAAAAGAAGCCCCTGCTAAAGCAAAAGCTGATGCAAAAGTGGAAAAAGCAGATGCAACGGCTGAGGAATCGGATACAAAAGCTGATGATAGTGAAACACCTGCGGATGATTCTAAACCAAGTGATTCTTAAGATATTAAACTTCCAGATAATTTGGATAAAACATAAAAGCCACCAAAATTGGTGGCTTTTTTTATAATTTATAATGATCAATCCATAGTAAATTTAAAGCATTTATGTCCATTATACCTCATTACCCGTAAATATTTACCGATTTTTAAGGCAATATTGAACAAAATTTGCTTATTTCGTTCAAATATGATGCGTAGTTATTCTGGAATGCATGCAATAGTTATGTAACTCACTCGAAATCAAAGTATTCCTCTTCTTCAAGCTGTGCCGTAGATGCCTCTTTTTCTCCTTTGGTTTTGATAGCTTCTTTGAGTTCTTTTCCCTCTTTCTTAATATCCGCAATCATTTTTTGCTTAATCGATTTTTTATCAATTCGTATAGTATAATCATCGGTTGTTCCTTCAATGATTAAATACAAATAAGGATTAAATGTTTTGTCCAACTGAATGGCCCCAAAATGTTGCTTTTTCTTTTTCTTCTTTTTACCCAAATCCCGAACAGGCACCCGAATATTATAATTTATCTGCTGACCAAAGCTATGCGTTCCCTCTACTATTAACGACGTTACATTTGATGTTATTTCCATCTTTGGTAACATAATCAACTGGTTTTCGATTCGGATCGTATTCTCTAAATCCGAAAATTTAAGGTAATCTAATGCATCAGCATCAATATATCCAGCTAATCGCTGCATGGGCTCAAACATAATTAACTCACCCTGCTGAATTTTTACATTCAAATCTGCAGATAAGGTATGTGGTAGCAATACTAAATGTTCGTCAAGCACCATTTGGGTCTGAATATCAGCATAAATATTTCCTCTTAGGTGTCTTTCAACAATAAAATCCTGCCTGAAGTTATGGAATACATAAAACAAACTATCAATGGCTAGGCCGTTAATTTGAGCCTGTGAGGTAATTCGAACATTATTTTTTAGTCGTGCATCTATGCTTCCACTGATCCATTGTTTCCCATTACCAGACTCAAACTTAATTCCTTTACTGCTAGCAATTTGGTCCTTAACTTTTAAATCTCCAGCGATATTCATTCCCTTAAACCGATCAAACTGCAAGGATGCAATTTGACAATCAAGGTCCAGGGCAATATTTGGGGATATTTCAAAAGTATAAGGAGTTGATTTAGTCAATGTTGGATCTTCTTCAGATTTTGCCCCGGCTAAAAGCTCATCTAGGTCAATAAAATCTGACTTAACTTTAGTCTGAACAATTAATGGTTGAT
>JAUIFR010000298.1 GCA_030430325.1 Bacteroidia bacterium
GGCTTGGACGGAACCGGTGAGACATTTTCCTCATTTATTGAAAATTGATTCGTGCCGGTTTCAGTGAACCAGCAAACTGGTTTCATTGAAAATCAAGATAAATGCGCATCAATTTCGTTTAAAAAGGCTTTAATTTGATGCAATGTGGCTATGATTTGCTGCTTAGAGAACTCCTTTTTCCCTTGAGTCTGCATAATCTGTTGTGCACCTTGCAAGGTGTATCCTTTTTCTTTTACGAGTTTGTAAATGGTTCGAATATTTTCAATATCCTCTGCGGTAAAGATCCGATTGCCCTTCCTATTTTTTTTGGGTTTGATGCAATCAAATTTGGCCTCCCAAAATCGAATGAGCGAAGGGGCCACATCAAACATCTGCGCCACCTCACCTATGGAGTAATACTTTTTTTCTATATGTTTTTCTTTGTAGGGCATAAATTAGAAGAACAAATTAACGAAAATTATGGATTTGTTTGTGTTGAATGTGGCATTTTTTTCCGTATATTTTTAAATGTAATTTGGAGGACTGTGATTCATTAAGTTGAGATTATTAAAGTGGATTTTTATTGATTTGAGTGTGATGGATATTTTTTTTGTATGATTGTCCGTTTTTTTACCCGGTTTAAGATAGTATTTTCATAAAATATAGATTATTAATGATTAAGCTACTTTTGTCTTGATACAAAAGTAGCCAAAAAATCAAGACTGTCTTAAATTTTCGAAAAAATGACAGGCTTTATTTTAAAACAAAAAATGCGAAATAGGCTTCTGATAATTAACGTATAGCCTTTTTGTTTAAATCTTATTGAAATGAAGATTTAAAAAAATAAAGCCTGATTTTTGAGTGCGAAAATTTAAGAAGGTCGAATTATTTTTGGACTAATGTTATGGATTTATTCATTCGGAACGAAATAGTTTGAATAAACGTAATCATAAAGGAGTATCTTTACGGATAGTCATATCTTTTTGAATAAATTTTGCAGATTTTGTTTAAATCTATGGCTTTTGTTAGTTTTTGCTTGAAGATTTGAATTGAATATCGAATAAGAATTAATGAATTGTGGTTTAACAAAAAAAGCCAAGCTTTCACTTGGCTTCTCGTAGCGAAGGGGGGATTTGAACCCCCGACCTCAGGGTTATGAATCCTGCGCTCTAACCAACTGAGCTACCTCGCCATTTTTGGGAGTGCAAACATACAAATTGCTTCGATTAATTCATAAAAATTGTTTTACTTTTTTTTATTCGAAAAAAGGAATATCTTAGCAGGCATGGGTAAATTCAAGTTTAGTACAGAATACGAACTGAGAGCTTCAGCTAAGATTATCTATAATTATTTAAGTACGGCCACCGGGCTCATGCAATGGTTTGCTGATGAAGTAACAGAGCTAGAAGATGGTAGTATTAATATTGTATGGGATGATTTAGATCATAAAGCTCGTATTGCGAGTAAAAAAACAAATCGCTTAATAAAGTTTGTGTTTCCAAGTGTATCAAACGGCAAGGAAAACTACTTAGAGTTTAGGCTTGAAACCAATGAACTCACTCAAACAACATTTCTTAAAGTTATTGATTTTTCTGAAAATGAAGATGAGCAGGACCTCCAATTATTATGGGACAACCTCATTGATCATTTAAAGGAAAAGGTAGGCGGGTAGGCAAAAGGTTATGTCCATTAAAAAATTAGACAAACTTATACTTGGCGCATTCTTGGGCCCATTTATTATCACGTTTCTTGTCGTGGTTTTTATTTTGCTCATGCGGTTCTTGATCATGTATTTCCCTGATCTTGTGGGTAAAGATCTGGGCGTTTTCGTATTTGCTAAATTGGCCTTCTACTTTAGTATGAACATGATCACAGTGGCCTTGCCCTTGGCTATTTTACTTTCTTGCCTCATCACATTTGGAAATTTGGGAGAACATTTTGAGCTCACCGCCATCAAGGGAGCGGGCATCTCACTCTTACGAGCGCTTCAACCCATCTTCATCACCGTTTGTTTGCTTACGATCGTGGCGTTTTATGCCAATAATTATATTGTACCGAAAGCGAATTTATTTGCATGGAGTTTATTGTATGATATTAAGCATAAAAAGCCCTCTCTTGATATAAAAGCAGGTGCCTTTTATAATGGCATCCCTGATTTCAGTATCAAAGTCAACAAAAAGATGCCCGATGGTGTTAGTTTAAAGGAAATAATGATTTATGATCATACGCGTAGGCTGGGCAATACGGACCTAATCATTGCTGATTCGGGCAAAATGTACCTCATAAATGGCGACCGCTACCTCATGATGGAGCTTTTCAACGGAAAGCATTACTCCTTAGGTGATCGTAATCCCAAGCAACGCGTGAAGAAAGCCGATCCTTTTACCCGTTCTACCTTCAAAAAGAGCAAATTTTCATTCAATTTGGCCTCTTTTGACCTGCAAGAGACTAAAAAAGAGCTGTTTGCCAGTAACAGGCTCATGAAAACCCTGGATCAGCTTGAGCATGATACCGATTCTATAGGAAGGAGTTTAGAGGAAGTGTATTATAATCAATGGATCACTACGGATCGTTATTATTCTTATTTTTTGAAAGGGAAAATGAACATACCAGCAAAGTATAGCTCCTTTGTAGAGGCAGATACAGTCAATCAAGAAGCAATCAAGAAGATGACCCAGGTGCCTAAAGATACGATAAAGAATGCTGTAAAGTTAACCGAAAGTAAGCTTGACTCTGCAGCACTGGCTGAAATGAAACAAAAGCAGCATGCAAAATGGGAACGAGATCAGCAGGTCATGCAAACAGCGCCTACCACCAAAGTGCTCAAACAAGCTCTGGGCCAAGCCAGGTATGCTAAAAACCACCTGACCACACAGCTTGAGCGGATAAAGCACCGCCGCAAGGAGTATAATATCCATGCTATCGAAAAGGAGAAAAAATACACGATGTCTGTGGCTTGTATTATTATGTTCCTCATAGGTGCACCACTTGGCGCAATTATTAAAAAAGGAGGATTAGGTGTGCCTGTAATTGTGGCTATCGTCTTTTTCTTATGCTATTATGTGATCATGATATTAGGAGAAAAATATGCCAAAGAAAATATCATTAATATCACGCTAGGGGTTTGGACGCCGATCATTTTAATGTTGCCTATTGGCTTATTTTTCCTCAAACAAGCCAGAAACGACGCCCGAATATTCGAGTCCGATGTCTATGTGATTGCGTGGCTGAAACTGAAGCAGTTTTTTGTTAGGAGATCCTGAGCCATAAAACAAAATATAAAACTACTTATACATGAGCTGGCTATATTTAATGAATTTTGCTAAAAATGATTAATTTATTGAATAAAATTACCTGAGTTCAATTACTTATTAATCGAACTCAGGTAAATTATAACATTCTTTAAATAAATTTGGCTCTATGTTGAATTGTGTGGGTAAAGAAAAAGATTTATATTTTTGTGTATGGGAAATACAACAGAAATATTTTCAATAGCGTTAGGTTTAGAA
>JAUIFR010000044.1 GCA_030430325.1 Bacteroidia bacterium
AATAAAATTTGAAAATTTACTTCAGTAAAACTATAAATTTAAGGTTCTTATTCTACTTTCAATATAATTGATGATCCCACTCCAATGGGCCTTTATCGTGTTGGCAGCCCTTTGAAAGGGAAAAATACCACTTTCATGAGCTAAATCACACCAAAATGCCAGGTAGCCTTTTTTATTGAATATTTGACGATAACAACGCTTTTTAGCTTTTGTAAGTAAACGCTATTTAAGGCACGAAATTTGTAGCTACAGCTGTTAATATGATATAAAAGTTATTTAATAACAAATTTTATATTTGGATGTTGGCGTGCAATATGACCAACATTAAGAATAATGACAGAATTTTGGGAAACAGCATTTAATGACAAACTAGAAATGTGGGGAATGAATCCCGCAAAATCTGCTGAATTGACAAAAAACTTCTTTCTAGAAAAGTCTTTGAAGACCATTCTAATTCCAGGAATTGGATATGGACGAAATGCTCAACCATTTATCGAAAATGGAATAAAAGTGAGTGGAATTGAAATTTCAAAAACAGCTATTGAACTCGCAAAAAAGCATTACGGAAATGAAATGACCATTTTTCACGGTTCTGTAATTGAAATGCCATTTGGATATAAAGAATATGACGGAATTCTTTGTTATGCTCTGATTCATTTATTAGACAGCAAAGAAAGGAAAAAGCTAATTCAAGACTGCTATAACCAACTGACCGAAAACGGATATATGGTTTTTACTGCCATAACAAATAAAGCACCAAATTTTGGAAAAGGAAAACTAATTAAAAAAGACCGTTATGAATTTCACGAAGGAGCCAAAATATTTTATTACGACCAAAAATCTGTGAAAACAGAATTTAATAACTTCGGACTTTTTGAAATCAACGAAGTGAATGAAAATCAACCAATGTATTTGATAAAGTGCAAAAAGAATGAAAAAAATACGGCACACAACAATGTATAACCGCAATTTCGGTAGATTCGACTACATCCGAACCCACTCGGAATTGCTAACGTCAGTTCATAACCGAAAATCATTAACTTTAATCCCATAACTGACGGTTGTACGAGACCGTTGGTGTGCATTAAAAGAAAATGAAACAAACCATTTACATATTGACATTTTTCACACTACTAACAGCATGCAATTCCAAAAAGGAAAATAATGGTAGCAGAATTCCGACAGAAACTTTGAATGTAGAGCAGAATAGAATTACCAAATCAAAAATTGAGACGGAACAAGATGTCAATTCAGTGAATTGTGATTTTATCTATGATACAATCACCGACAAAAAGTATCGAATGCACTTGCGAATATTAGATAAGTTTCAAAACAAAGATAAAAGAGGTTTTTACTTCAATCAAAATGGAGACACTTTAAATAACTTCCTTTACCACCAAGATATTGCAGCTTTTACAGGCTCTTTAGACTCAACCGAAACAGGAGTTTATAATTTATTGACTAACATGGTAGTTAATTTGATTGTGGCAGAAGACCCAGCTATGTTAGATTATGGACTTCCTCCAAATGGTCAACCAGAATTCAAATACTTCTTAAAGCACGTAGGGGATTTAAAATGTGGCAAAATTGATTTTGACAAAGTCATTATTGGAGTCGAGGCATATATGAATACTCCTCATAAAAAAGCCGAACAGAACAAAAAGATTTTACTCAATAAACTAAATGAAGAAAAAAAACGACACACCAATAATGGCTAAAATGCAGGCCCAACCAACTGACTGTTGCACGACATTTTAGCTAGGGTATTGTGGGGCATTGTAAAAGGCACCAAGTAACATGACAAAAAACCTTAAAATATCGCTAATTATTTCAGTCCTATTTGTCGGATTGATAAGATTTCGACCGATTTGGGAACGGAATCCTGGAAGATTTTGGAATATGTTATTTTTTTTGTAAAGTACAATTTGATTGGAGCATCACAAAACTGGATTTGTCTGCCGTTCGTCGTCTATTATGGCATAATGAAATGCCAGCATAGATTACGCCCGAATTATGTAAATGGGGGTGGGTGGGACATCTAACAAGGATTAACGAATGCCGCTTTCAGAAGTAATTAATGATGAAAGGAATGAAAATGATTGAATTTTGCAGAATAATACAATTCAGGTTAGGTTACCATGGCAGAAGCCGGGGGTACCGACCGTAGGTAGCCTAACCCAAATTATATTTTTCTAATATTGCTTTAATGAATTGGAAATCATTTGTTACTAAATTCAAATATGCATCTTTCCGGATACTCTTGTAGATAAATCCAATATTAGTGAAAAGTTGGAATTAAGATCAAAAATTAAACTAAAATTAAGTCAAACAAACAAATTAAAGCAATAAAATAAATATTATAAAAGTACAAATAAAAAAAAATAAACCTTCTCAAAAATAAAAAATAGACTCAAGAAGTTTTTCCAGATATTAATGGTATAATAGATTGAAAACGAACTAATTGTTTAAATTAATTCATATAAATCAACGTTTTAATCGTCCATTGTATATCATTTGTTTTTTACTTACATTAGTATTAAACATAAGCTAGAAACTATGAAAAGAGTATACTTTTTGTTTATATTGTGTGGATTGATCAATATTTTGCAAGCTGAGGTAGACCTTTCTAAACCCATTGTGAAGCTACGGGCGTTATCGCTTGACCATACTACAAATAGCATAGATAACAACATTTATATCCAATTTTTCGCAGAAGAAACCCATCAAAACGCTGTGCTTAAAATTATTGCTAGCAGCCGAGTAATGAATGGGCTAGATGAATTTCAAACCACAGTAAACCTAGTAAAAGGAGCACTGGATGATATTTCAGTACCTATTGAAATGGAAAATGAAGAGGTGGTATTTGATCTAATCATTATGCGTAAAGAAGAAGCTGAGCGAAATGACTTTCCAGCTCCCATAGCACGGTTTAAGGCACGTAATTTTGAAGATTGGCAACTCGTGAGTGAGTTTGGTGTGCAAAACAGCAAAATTATTTTGTGGAATCAATTTTTAGCGGATGACCCTGTACCTACACAAAATACACAAGTGTATACAATTAGTGGAAAAGCTACTTACAAGCACAACAAGGATTTATTTGGAGATACTAATTACAATGCAATAGGTGTACCACTTAATTTATATGTCAAATTAAAGTATAGTAATGTGCTAATTGAGATACCCTATGAAGGGCATAGCAGAGTGAGTTTCAGTGGAGGGTTTGACATGCAATTTGTTTTTCCGTTCGATATCAATTTGGTAGAGTCCTTTATCGTTGGATTTATGCATCATCGTGATGATATAGAGCTTGTATTTTTTAATTATCATACTTATATAAATGATGCTGGAGGGTATCCAATTATCGATTTTGAAAGTGGTGAAGGTATTGTTATTCCAGCAGAAGAAAACCTCAATGTAAATCTTGCCGTCAATGTGCATCCAAATTATGCAATGCCTTTTCGTACGTTTACCTTATCAAAAACACTTATTCAAAAAGTATATAGTCATGGTAATTATAAAAACTACCCTAATCATATCCCCTTTACCTTTAAAAAAGTAAATGTACATGATGATGCTCATGACATTCTCGCTAATGATAAAGGGATTTACATACCATTCACTAGAAATATATTTCTTCATAATGATAATTTTTTGGATAGTCAAGTATTGGAGGCAGTGCTTGAGCATGAGTATGGTCATTATTGGCATTATACTATGTGTAAGTATTTCCCTGTATCTCGTAAATACATTGAGGGATTCGCAGAGTTTTTCCGGTTTATCAGTCAGTTATTTTCAGAAACTGTTGATCCACAATATGTTACGCTTGAGTCATATGAATCAATGCCGTTTTTGCATCCGACTGTTCTCTTTCAAACATATACAAAGTTTAGTAGCATCTATAACTACTTTTTAAGTATTTATGATGGCCCAAATTCCCATGAATATGGTATGATGCCCACCAATATTATAGGAGACAATGAAGATATTGATGGAGGAGATGTATCTGACCCACAAAGTATGGCTCATGCTTTGTTCTGGAATTTCCAAATTTCTAAGAATTTTAATGACTTTAATGAGAATTTTTGGGGTGGTAAAACACAGCGCACCAAAGCATCATTACAGAAATTGTTAACCCATGAGACCAAACTTTCTCAGGCTGAAAAAAAAGAAATTAGTTTAAATGAAGTGTCTAAAATGTATCCTGTACAAGTAGGAGGTGTAGAGGTTGTTCCGACTGAAAATAACGAACTCAGATTAATTATTAATTCTTTGGATTATTTCACACAGGCCTCTAATGAAAATAAGGTAAGTTTATTGAATTTGCAAGGAGAATCTGCAGTAAAGAGAAAATTAAGTGATAATTGTCCTGATGGTTTCTATTTACACAAAAAAATAAATGGGAGCTGGCAGCTTTTAACAACATTCGAGTATAAAATGGTGTTAGATCCAGTTTATTCATACTTTGATCCACAATTTGGTGGTATTTACAAAATTTCCTCATTCAATGTGGCTGGAGAGCCCATGCAAGATGGAGCTGAGTTTGAGGTTTTGCCAATACTTCAAGGCGATATTATGGGAAAAGATTTGATTCAAGATCATAAAAATGAGTTTTGGTATGTGAAATTATTAGGGGCAGAGATAAAGCACGTGAATTGGTATCGTAAAATGGATGAACCTGGCAGGGAATATAAATATGTTCATAGCGAATCTGTTTATATAAAAAATGATAACCAACTATATAAAAAGAATTTTTATTTGAAGGCTGAAGTAGAATCGATGGACAACCGTAAGCGTACTTTTGAAAAATATGTAGGAGTGATTACAAAACCTTTATATGCGGACGTATTTGGGAATTATGTCCGGTATGCACTAGAGGAAGGTTGTTGGGATGTAACAATAATGAGCGGCACATCTCCTTATAAAACCACTTGGGGGATCAAATATGAAGGGGATGTATTTTATCAAAATATAGCAATGGGTGAGGATGAATTTTATTATTGTGCAAGAGGGAAGAAAAACTATTGGGTAAAATGTGAGGTGGAGGATGCATTAGGGCAAATTGCATTCGGTGTGCAACCTGTTTTGGTAGTAGATGGTCCTGTTTTTCCGGCTATCTCGGGTCTTGCTGATATTATTACTCCAGGACCTCAATACTGGTACGCTACCTACACGTATGGGGGCACTCCTCCCTATGAGTTTACTTGGCTGGTGCGTTGGCCTGGTCAGAGTATGTTTCAAATTGTAGGAACAGGTGAGGAGTTGGAGTATCAGGCTACACAAGGGTCAACCTTTGAATTAAAGTTAGGTGTAGTAGATGCCAATAATAAAATGGGCGAAGCCATCATCCAGATAGGAGGAGATGATGATGAAGATGATCAAATCCCCGATGAAATAGTGATAAATAATGCCAATGCAGCCTACCCTAACCCAGCCAATCAAGTATTAATTTTAAGTGATAGTGCTCCAATGAAAGAGGTAAAACTTGTAAATTTATTAGGAGATGAGGTTGAAGCGCCTCAAAATGGACTTAATCAGTTACAAATTGGCCATTTACCAGCCGGATTGTATATTTTGAGTGGTCAGGATCAGCTAGGTCAGCGGATTCAGCAAAAGATTGAGATAAAACACTAAAAAGGTAATAAAAACAAAAAAATGAACGATTTTTGCAAAAATCGTTCATTTTTAAGGTTAAGCTTGTCTAAACTTGCATATTTTATTCCTCTAAAGCTATCGAAATATCACCATAGGTTGACTCTAGCTCAATTTGACTATTACCTTCTTTTGAACCAATGTAGCCCATATAATAGCTTGATGTGTGTTCCTTCTCTTTCTCTTGCCATTGGCTAGACTCAGGATAATCAAAGTCGCTGTATTTAAATGCGCCTTCTATATTGGCGTTAGTCCCCGGTGCTAACTTCATTTTAATAACACTATATTTATTTTCAATTTTGATTTGATCAAAATCTTTTGCTACTGCACCAATTACTATTTTGGGCGCATATTTAGACTCCATAAGCAGTTCTTTTTCTAATTTACCAATGGTGAGTCCCGAATAGCCAATATCAGTATGCATGGCTCGTAATTCTCCAATATTGGCATTCCCATATTTACTTTCTAATACGAGCTCATTTGCTTTATCTATTTCTAAATCAGAATAGTGACTTTCGATAACGGCCTCATTGATCTGGCCTATCGTTATTTTTGAATAGTGAATCTCTAATTGTGCCTCTTCTATATATTTAATACTTCCACTACCAAATTTTAGCTCAATAGCCGCTTCATTTAGTCGTTCAAGCTTCATTTCTCCATATTTTACTTCTAGAGCAACCTCACCTTCATGGTCGGCAAGGTAAAGCGGGCCATATTTATTGGAAACGGCTAATGGATTACTCTTAGGCATGCTTATGGTATAATTAACTTCTACAGCTTCCTTTTTTGCATAGGAGGCATTTTTTGGAAATTGAGTTTGAAATTGGATTTCCTCCTTACCATTCTGCTCAATTTCAATGTTTATACCATCAAGTATCTCTTGGGCTTTGCTATCATTTTCTTTTTTAACTATGATTTTAACATCAACCTTAATTTCCATTTTATCCCATGTGTCAATATGTACTTTCCCAAATTTATTATATACACTCAACTGGGTTTTATTTGTTACAGGATAAGATTTATTAATGACCTTCTCTTTTTGACCCTTAACATCCGCCAGAGAGTGGCCCGTTATGAAAATGAATAGTACTATGAGTTTATATATGTTGCGTTTTCTCATTTTTTATTTGATTTATATGTTGAATAATTCGTAACTGCTCGGTTAATATTTCGGTTCGCATTTGCAAGTTCATGATCATGGCGCTGAGGACTTTCTCATTCGGATTTTCTTGAAGTTCTTTTTTGAGTTGTACATAGCTCGAATCAAGCAAAGCCAAATCATTAAGGAAGTTTTCTCTAAGTTCCTTTTCAGCAATTGTTTCTTTCTTTAGTGTAGTTAATTTTGTTTGAATATCAGCTAAGTAAAAATGCTCTACTTCGTTGATTTGGGCCAGCCACTCATTGGTAACTTTTTTTTCTTGAAAGCGTTCAGCAATCAAGTAGGCTCCAAGCACAAAAAATACTATAGCAGCAACCTTCCAGTAGGTATTGGTATAGCGCCAAATAGAGGCCGTAGGTTTGAGTTCATTACTTATATTTTGCCATACCTTTTCTGAGTCAAACTCCTCTTCTAGTTGACTTTTATTTTGATCGATATAATCTTCTAGTGCATCATGCATGACGTATCTGTTTTTTTAATAATTCTTTTAACTTTCGCTTGGCACGGCTATACTGTGATTTTGAAGTAGCTGCTGAAATACCTAAGATCTCAGCTATTTCAAAATGGTCATAGCCTTCGAGCAAGTATAGCGAGAACACTACCCTGTACCCATCTGGCAATTCATTAATTGCCGCTTTGATGGTAGGCATATCTAAAATAAGTTCATCGTCTTCTGGCTCTATTTCAATATTACCCGACTCTGGCTGTAGTTCTAGCTCCATTTGTTTATAACTTCTTAACTTAACAAGCGCCGTATTAACTACTATTTTTTTGAGCCAAGTACCAAATGAGGCTCTGCCATCAAAACGACCAATATTCTGAAAGGCCTTTACAAATGCTTCTTGCAGTGCATCTTCTGCGTCAGTAACTTGGCCAGTTATCCGTAAGCAAATATGGTACATAGCTTTTGCATAGTTTTGATACAGCTCATATTGTGCCTTACTTTGGCCTGCTTGGCAAGCCTTAATTAATGGATCAATTTCTAGAACGTGTTGTGTCAAACCGTATTCTTTTTCTTTTATATACTCAATAAAATAGGAAGGGTTGCATGGTGATGATTTTTTTTCAAATCTGCAGTTTTGAGCAAATATTAAAAATAACAATATTTTTGAATGTCTTTAGTTTGTAATTAAGGAATTAGAAGAAAAAAGTTTTAAATTAAAAATAGGTGTCAAAGCAGTTAGTCAAACAAATTAATACGGATTACGTCCTATAATCATAAAATTAGTCTAATAATTCAACGAATTCTGCATAAATCATTGAAAATTATCATTCAGATGCCTTATACTTAGCTTTAAAGGCAATTTTTTGAAGTTGCCGTTCGATGATTAATGCAGCGAGCTGCTCGCTGATCTCAGCTACTGGTGCATTTACTAAAATTTCAGCTACGCGTTTTTCGTCGAGGTCAATTCGATAGCATGCACGGATGAAATCTTCTAATCGGTGATCGATTAAATATTGTATAAATAATATAAAACGCTCCATAAATGCATGGTAATCACCCTCCACTACACAATTCTCGGGATGTTGCCCTAATGCTTTGTATATGGTTGGGAAATCTTTTTGAAAGATGGCCCACTGATTATCAGAAATATCCATTACGAAACTAAGCTGAAGCGCTTTTTTCTTCTTTATCCTGTTTTTCAGCCTCTTCCTGCTCTTTATTAAATAAATCTGGAGAAATTCCCACAATAATATGGTACCAATTTACCAACTTCTTAATATCAGAGGCATATACCTTATCTTCATCAAAATTTGGGAGCACTTTTTTTAGGAAATCGAAAAGCTCAGCCTCGTTGGATTGATTGGTTACTGGCAATTCACCAGCAAATGTAGTGTGAATCTCCCTAAAAACATCTTGTAAAGGTACAGTGCCTTCCTCGGTATGAGCATAGATTGAAATTTCATTTAGCACGGATACCTTATGGTTAGTATTGATGGCCATTCTTTTTTTATCATCTGCCAATGACTCAACAATTACTCCCGTACGGGTAGGTTTAAGTACTTTAAAAAGACCGCTTTTACCAGAAATGGCCGCAATTTCACTGAATTTCATATCAATTTTATAGTTTTAAGTCACAAAATTGGGGATTTTTAGCATACATTGCTAATAAAATTTAATAATTCTGTTAGGCTTTCTGGATTTTTGGCCGATGTTTCAAATATTGGGGGTAATGCTTCCCAAGTTCGATAAAGTGTTTCAATCAATTGTTCTTTATTATTTTTAAATATTTGTAACTTTACCTTGTCCCTTTTCGTATATATTAATGTAAGGGGTACTTGATTGGTGCCCAGCCAATGAATGAACTCTATATCGATTTTTTGTGGAGGCAGGCAAGCATCGATAAGCACCATGACACATGATAGATTGGGGCGCTTCAGCAAATAGTCTCTAGTCATCTTTTGCCATTGGTACCTGGAAGTTTTACTTACTTTGGCCCAACCATACCCCGGTAAATCCACCAAGTACCAATTATCATTCACTAAAAAATGATTAATATGTTGCGTTTTACCTGGTTTACTAGATACTTTAGCTAATTTTTTTTGATGGCATAAAGCATTAATTAATGTTGATTTACCAACATTTGACCTGCCGATTAATGCCATTTCAGGATACGTTGGATCAGGACACTTGGTGTAATCGGTATTACTACATAAGAAAATTGCCTTGTTTATAATATAGTTTTTGGTCTTGCCCATAATTGCTGTTGACAATAAAATGTATGAAAAACAAAATATTAACGCTTGTAAAATTGCTTATTTCAATTAAGATGTAAGTTAAGAAAATTTATTCTTGTAAACATGCCCTGAATGATGATTCTAAACAATAATAATAGATTTTTTTGTAGCTTAATGAAAATAAATGGAATTGTAATATAATTGATAATCAATGCCTTAAGAATAAGTATTGCATTTACTTAATTAGTGGAAACATTAACCTCATAATTTCTTACATGAATTATTCCCATATTGTTTTTAATATATTTTGCATAATAATTTAATAAATTAACAAGTAATACATTGTATTTATGCCCTTCAATATCTAATAATTATCATATTTCGAAATAATTTATATATTTGAAATATAATTTTAAATAAAGTAGCATTTTTGGGGGCTGTTTAGTTGCTTTTAGGCTTCATTTTTAAGCAATAGTCATTGATTCCTGAAACTGCATAGTTAATGAAGTATTTTTTATGAGTAAAAGGTTAAATATTTTATATAAAAATACTTTTTATAAAGATGGCCAAGCTCAAAGCGATTCGAGGTGTGGGTATAACGATAGTGAAGCTAGAAAATATTGGCTAATTCTTCCAGATTTTGATATAATTATTAGTACTATGAGAAATATACTTTTCAAATTTAATTTCTTTTATCGATGCTTTAGTTTGTTTTTGTTGGCGTTTCTTTTTACATATTTTAATGGAGCAATTTTATTGGCACAGGAGAATAATAAGGAAAAAGCCCAACAATTTGTTGAGATTGCAGATGAGATCTTGTATGGTACCAATGCAATTATACAGGCTAGGGATCAGTATGTGCAAGCGGCAGAACTAGACTCTACCAATTTAAAAGCTAATTATATGGCTGGAACCCTGTTTTTGCAAACTATTAATAAAGAACGTGCCAATCGTTTTCTGCTTCGAGTGTATCGCCTTAACCCAGATTATAAATTTGATCTATTCTATAAAATTGGCCAGAGCTTTCAGTTTGGACTTGAGTTTGATAAGGCTCTAAAGTTTTATAATGATTATCATAATAAGTTAATTAACACAAAAAGTCTTCGTGACAAAGAGGTGGTTAAGCAAGATGAGATCGAGCGGCGTATTTATGAATGTAATAATGCTATTGAGTTTATGGCTAACCCGTCCCAGTTTTCAATTATTAATGTTGGTAATGAGATTAACTCTGAGTCCCATGATTTTGCTCCTGTGCTTAATGAGGATGAAACCGTCATGATTTTTACAAGTCGACGGCGTGAAGACAACCTTAACCCTGACGTAGACAGTGATAACTTTGCATATGAGGATATATTTATGTCCAAAAAGGTAAATGGTAAGTGGTCGAAGGCACAAAATATTGGTGATGTTATTAATACAAAATATCATGATTCAAACTTAGCACTATCAGCTGACGGTAATTATTTATATATATATAAAGATGAGAATAATGGAGATATTTATGAAAGTGAGCTGCTCGAAAATGGTACTTGGTCTAAGCCATTGCCCCTTGATCGGTCAATAAATTCTATTGGGTATGGTGAGCGTTCCATTTCACTTTCTAGAGATGGTAATATGATTTTCTTTTCGAGTGATCGGCCTGGTGGGTATGGTGGTATTGATATTTATTACAGTGTCAAAAGTGAAAATGGCAAATGGAGCAAGTCAAAAAACTTAGGTCCAATGGTTAACACCAAATATGATGATGATAGCCCTTTTATTGATTTTAATGGAAGGTCATTATATTTCAGCAGTAAAGGACATAAAGGCATGGGTGGTTTTGATATTTTTAGAACAGAATATGACAGTGCAGCAGGTGATTGGATGGAGCCTATTAATTTGGGATATCCAATCAACACACCAGATAATGATATTTATTTTGTGAGTACCAATAATGGTAATCGAGGTTATTATGCATCTGTTCGAGAGGATGGCATGGGTTATACGGATATTTATATGGTAACTATACCTGAATATCAGGGTGAGCGTGTTGATGCGCTCGAAAAGAAAAAAAATGGTGGTAGCCTTGATGATGCTGAATTGAATGTATCCATTGATAAGGTTGCTGAAGATGAAATGAATCAAGTAAATACCATTTTAGACGCAGACTCTGATGAGTTAGGAACAGAGCAACAAAAGGTGGAGCAAAGGTATCCAGTGCGCTTACTTGTGAAAGTTGAGGATAATAAAACAGGTAAACCGATGGAGGCTAATGTAAAACTAGTTAGTGTAGATGACCGTGTTACCATACCCAATCAATATATTGGTAGAGGGTTGTATGTGTTTATTGTCAATATGGATAAGCAACTTGACTATATGCTATCGGCTGAGAAAAATGGCTATATGTTTAAAAATTTTAAAATAAATATACCTTCGGCATCTAATAAACAAATGGAAATTAGCAGAACAATAGAGCTAAATTCACTTGAGAGTGGTTTCCAAACTGTTTTGCGAAATATATATTTCGATTTTGATAAAGCTTCATTTAGAATAGACTCCTACAATGAGCTTAATAAACTTGAGCGGATAATGGCTGAAAATCCTGGTATGGTCATTGAGATTGCGGGGCACACGGATAATATTGGCGGGAAAGATTACAACTTAAATTTATCAAAAAAGAGAGCAAAGGCTGTTGTTGAATACTTAACGAATAAGGGGATAGATGCAAGGATCTTAAAGTCAAAGGGATATGGCGAAAATAAACCCATGGCTAGTAATGATGACGAAAAAGATGGGCGCGAACTCAACCGACGCGTAGAATTCAGAATACTTGATAAAAATTAGGAAGTGGATTGTCGCCTTTGATAATACTTATAATAAATGGTCAAAAACAAAAAGCAAATAAATCCTGTCAATAAAAGTTGAGTAGATGACATGGTTGCTTGATCTTCTAAATTAATATCGACGGCCCCTTTTTGGTATAAATAGATCATAATGACGGTAAAACCATTATTAATAAAGTGACCTAAGATGGCCATCCAGAGGCTTCCAGAAATAACATAAAGATATCCAAAAAGGGCCCCTAATAAAATCCTCGGCACCAATCCATAAAACTGCATATGGATTAAACTGAAAATAATGGCGGAGACCCAGATAGCAATGTGAACATTCTTGATCCACTTATGAAGGTAATTTTGAAGTACACCTCTAAATACAAGCTCTTCTCCAACTGCTGGAATAATGGCAATAATTATAAAGGCCAGGCTAAATTCAAACCTAGAATCAAACTTTGTTAAAAACTCCGTGAGAGACTTTAGCTGGGCCTCTTTATTCATGGCCCACGTCTCAAATCCACTTAAGAATTCAGGTAACTTTATATGTGTATTCCACTCGATAAAAATGGAATTAAAAAACATGAAAGCAAGTACGATAACACATACTAGTAAAGCCGCTGTGATTTGGACTTGCCCCTTGAAAATACGTTTTGCATCAGTTCTGGCCACAAAATTCAAAAATAATAGTGGTGCAATGATAAAGGCCGCCAATGAAGCCATTCCTTGCATCACATAAAAGGAGGTCTTCATCTGGGGTTGTAATAACCCTGAGGAGATATTTTGTGTGAAATCTGAAATACTTCCTGGATAAAAGATTGCTGCAAAGATCATTCCTATAAATTGGCCAATAAACAAACCGGCAATACAAAAAATAAGTAGGAAGCCAATATTGGCCACCGGATGGTAATTATTTGATAGGAGCGTTGATGTAGAATGTAAATTATGCGCAAATCTTCTCAAAACTCAAACTAGCTTAAAGTGGTAGTATGATTGGTGCCAGCTCGAAAGGCTTCCGTAATTTGCCCTGCCATTTTTTCATATTGAGCTTTGGTAAAATTAAGCTTTGGGCGAGAAAAACTAATATCGGCGATTTGGTTCATCGGAATGAGATGAATATGTGCATGCGGAACCTCCAAACCTGCTACCGCAACACCAATTCGCTTGCATGGTACAATTTTTTTTAGCGCTATGGCTACTTTTTTGGCAAATACGTGTAGTTGGGCCAGGGTCTGATTTTCCAAATCATAAATATAATCGATCTCCACCTTCGGAATAACCAAAGTATGCCCTTCTGCTAACGGATTTATATCCAAAAAAGCAATATGCTGCTCGTCTTCAGCTACAATGTAAGCGGGTAATTCCCTATTAATAATTTTGGAAAAAATGCTTCCCATGAACGATTATTTAAAGACCAATGGCAACAACTTCAAACTCAATTTGACCAGCAGGAGCATTGATCACAGCAACTTCGCCTACTTTTTTGCCCAACAAACCTTTGCCAATAGGTGACTTTACAGATATTTTATTGATTTTAAGGTCGGCTTCCTCTTCTGATACTAATGTATAGTCCATCTTAGTACCATTTTTCTTATTTTTGATGGTAACTTTAGACAATACCGATACCTTCGATGTATCAATCTTCGATTCATCTATCACGCGGGCGTTACCCATGGCCTCTTCTAGCTTAGCAATTTTGGCTTCCAATAGGCCTTGTGCTTCTTTAGCTGCATCATATTCCGCATTTTCACTCAAATCCCCCTTGTCACGTGCCTCTGCAATTTGTTTGGCCATATCCGATCTGCCTTTTGTTTTAAGCTCTGTCAACTCATTTTTGAGCTTTTCCAACCCTTCTTTTGTATAATATGATAATTTTGACATTTCTTCCTCCTCTTTATGTACTTATATTTTAATGCTTTACGATAAAAAATAACGGCCCGAAATGAAACCGTTTACTGGTAATTCTTTTGCTAATATCGTACACAAGATTCAAAGGTAATGAAATTATACAATTTCTACAAAATTAATGTTATAAAATGTTGGTTTGAACCCATTTCGGTGCTTTAAATCGGTCCATTTTATTTTGGTGTGGATTTTAATAAGTAAAATATGATGATTTGATTTTATTGAACTTTTGGCTTTCATAACGATACTGTGATGAATAATACGGGTTAAGCATTTGTTCCAATTCCTGGCACAGGTTCCCCGAATCTGTGCCTTAGAATAATTATTTTATCCAAAAATTACTGGATCCAACTATTTTTTTGCATGAAACCAGCTTGCTGGTTCACTGAAGGCCTTTAAAATTTATAGTTTTACTGAAGTAAATTTGCCAAATTGGTTCAAATCAGATGAGCCAGAACAACGAAAATTTAATTAATATGTATGAACGCAAATAGCTATGAATTAAACCAAAAATATTGAAAAATAGATACCTTTTACCCCTTTTTAGACCTTAGGGTCTTACGTTTACCTTTCAAGTATATCAAACCTATAATGGCAATTGTTAAAATGCAAACTACAATTAGCCATGGCGTTAGGTTCAGTTTTCGAGTAATAATGGTGGGCGTACGATCACCAATTTGAATAAAAGGGGCCCAATAAATGGGATGGGTTAATTTGCCTTTTTGTTTTTTTACAAAAGAGCGCTTTGCATGGCTCAACGCACTTGATTTATTCATGCCATCAGCCAAATTCATATAGAAAGACTTCATAATGGATGAAGTGGCTTGATCATCCACCTGCCAAAGAGACACCACGAGTGAGGGTACTCCAGCGTACATAAAGGCTCTGGCTAGAGAGGCGATTCCATTTCCTTTTTAAATTGAGCGATTTCTAGCGTAAGTATATTATATAACGTGAGCAGGCTGTCTCTTTTCTTGGGAGATTTCTGAGAGAACATTTTGGCTTGTAACTCATCTTGCTGTTTCTGTAAGTAAAGTTCTTTGAAGGCAATTGAATCCGGCAAATTTCCTAATTGATATGCCTTTGATGCCTTTGTAGCCTCTAATAACAATACGGATTTATGAAAGGCCACATTTTGATAGGCTTGATTAAATTCTTTTTCTAAATTAAGCACGTTTAGGCTTTTCAGCATCCAACTATGGCTTTCTTCCAATAATCTTAATTTGTCTTTTTTACTTATATATTGATCCCTGTTTTTCTTTAACAAGAATATGGCTAATTCACAAACAGATTTTTGTAAGGAGATGTTCGACTTGTCTTTTGATAATAAATCAAACATAAAGGTAAGGCATCTCACCGTTTCTTGTATATGCCTTATAGTGGGATAGTGAAAAGTCTTTAACTGTTCTAGCTGAGCTTCATCTATAACCTTTATGGGCTTGTCAGTTAAAATTTCTAAAGTCTTTATTGTCGTTTGCCAAGCTTTATTGTTATATCCCATTGACCTATATAAATCAATTAAATTATTAAATGCCCTCACATAATATGGGTGGCTTTTTTCGTATAATTTATTAAGAATACGAATGACTTTAAGCAACGTTTCCTCTGATTGTTTAAAAGCACCTATATCTTGATAAGCATTTGCTAAATTATTTATACATCTCATGTAATATGAATCATTGCTAAATCTATTTTCTTCATAAATCCTAATAGAATTTTTAAATAATAATATGGCCTCATTTAGCTTTCCAATTTCTACATAAAGTGCGCCTAAATTATTCAACGTACGGGCATAAGCATAATGGTTTTCTCCCAGATTTTCTTTGACGATTTCTAATGATTTTGAAATGTATTGTTCGCTTTGCTTGAACTCTTTCATATAATGATGCAGTAAACCAATGTTTCCAAGTAAAGTAGCATAGGTACTGTTCTGTGTACCTAAAGTTTGTTTAAAAATTTTTAAAGATTTGACATATAGCGTTTTTGCTTGATTGTACTTGCCGGTTTCTTTATATAATACAGCCAAATTATTAAGTGAAAGCGCATAGCTTTTGTGGTTTACACCTACAATTTCTTTTTGTATGGCAATGGCCTCAAAATTAAGTTGTTCGGCTTCATCATATCGGCCCATATTTCGGCACAGAACAGCTAAATTGTTGAGTGTTTCGGAATAAGATAAATGATGCTTACCAATAGTTTTTTCTTTTAGTAAGAGAGCCTCTCGGTAAATACGTTCCGCTCGAAAATATTCCCCTGTTTTTTTGTAAAAAAAAGCCAGGTCGCCCAAGTAGTTTGCGTAGGTAGAATCTTTACCAAATTGTAATTTTGATTTTCTACAACCTTCTTTAATAATTTCAATACAATATTCATAGTTGCTCTCCTGATAGAACTTAACGGCCATGCTATCCAGCTGATCATAAGATAAATGCTGTAACTCACTTGTTCCTAATAAGTAAAAAGGTATCAGGAAGTGGCAAAATACTATAAAACTGGTGGTTATTTTGTTCACACCTAAATCTACAAAAAAGTTGTTATAAAGAGCTAAACCTACATTATTAATCAACCCATCTATTTTAACCCTCGTAACGATATTGTGAGTGATATTGTGGATTAAAGTTGGCATTTGCCGTGTCTATAAAAGATTTATTCAATGAAATCTGCAAAATATATTCAAAATATTAAAATTTACATTAAAATTATGCCCTAATTCGCCTAATTATTAAGTGAATAAGCCTTGGCTTCAATGCTGGCAAGTATAGATTTTTAGTACGAACATTTGATTTATCGCCCGAACCTTCTATTTTTATAAACATATTACATTGATGACCGTAATCGACATAATATGATTAATAAAGTAGTTGGGAGCGCCAAGGAGGCCGTTCAAGATATCCCAAGTGATGTTACCTTGATGCTAGGAGGGTTTGGGCTCTGCGGTATACCGGAGAATGCCATTGCAGCTATCTTAGAAAAAGGGATTAAGGGACTAACCTGCATTTCAAATAATGCAGGCGTGGATGGATTTGGAATCGGGATGTTACTCGAAACGCGTCAAGTTAAGAAGATGATTTCCTCTTATGTGGGTGAGAATGCAGAGTTTGAGCGGCAATTATTGTCAGGAGAGCTAGAGGTAGACTTATTGCCTCAGGGTACATTATCTGAGCGGATACGAGCTGGTGGTGCGGGTATTCCTGCCTTTTATACACCTGCAGGAGTGGGTACCGAGGTTGCTGAAGGGAAGGAAACCCGTGAATTTAATGGTAAAATGTATTTGTTAGAGCATGGTTTGCGTGCCGACTTTGCACTTGTTAAGGCCTGGAAGGGTGATCATGCAGGGAACTTAATTTATAAAGGTACGGCGCGTAATTTCAACCCCATGATGGCAGCTGCAGGTAAAATTACCATTGCAGAAGTAGAAGAATTAGTGCCAGCTGGTGAGCTCGATCCTAATCAAATCCATACGCCTGGTATCTATGTACAACGCATTTTTCAGGGAAATAATTACGAAAAACGCATCGAGCAGCGCACCATTTCAAATTAAAAACGACAATTATGTTAGATAAAATAGGAATTGCAAAGCGTATTGCCCAAGAGATTGAAGATGGGATGTACATCAATTTAGGGATTGGTATACCAACGCTCGTGGCAAATTATATCCCAGCGCATTTAAATATTGTTTTGCAATCTGAAAACGGCCTTTTAGGCATTGGGCCTTTCCCCACAGAGCAGGAAGTGGATGCAGATCTGATCAATGCGGGCAAGCAAACGGTGAGTATGTTGCCCGGGTCAAGCTTGTTTAGTTCTGCAGAGAGCTTTGCCATGATAAGAGGCGGGCATGTGGATCTAACTATATTAGGTGCGATGGAGGTCTCTGAGAACGGAGATATCGCCAATTGGAAAATCCCAGGAAAAATGGTGAAGGGGATGGGAGGAGCCATGGATTTAGTAGCCTCTGCCGAAAATATTATTGTAGCCATGCAGCATACGAGTAGGTCTGGCGATTCTAAATTATTAGAAAAATGCACGCTGCCGATTACGGGTTTGCGTTGTGTTAAAAAGATTGTTACTAATTTAGCAGTACTTGATGTGGTACCAACTGGCGGCTTTAAGTTACTAGAACGTGCTCCTGGCGTTTCAGTTGATCAAATTAAACAGGCCACGGCTGGTAAATTGTTAATAGAAGGAGATATACCCGAAATGAAGATCGCCTAATGTTTTCTGCGCTTTCAAATATGATCTTGAAGCTCTGGGGCTGGAAAATCGAAATGAATTTTCAGCAAGCCCCCAAAAAATGCGTGTATATTTTAGCGCCACATACCAGTAATTGGGATTTTGTGATGTCCATATTGGTGCGCTCGGCCAAACGCATCAAATCTAATTATTTGGCCAAAAAAGAACTCTTTCGCTTCCCATTCGGGTATTTTTTTAGAGGCTTAGGAGGTTATCCGGTAGATCGAAAATCAAAGAAAAAATTAGTACAACAGGTGATCGATATCTTTAATAAAGAAGACCGATTCTCCATAGGGATTACACCTGAAGGTACGCGCAAGTACAACCCAAAGTGGAAAACGGGATTCTATTATATTGCTAAAGGTGCTCGTGTGCCATTAATACTAGTTGGGTTTGATTATAAGCGCAAAAAGGTTACCTTTAGCCCGCCGTTATTTACTGGCAAAGAAATGGAAGAAGATTTTCAAAAAATACGAAATTTTTACCACGGAATACAAGGCAAACACCCTAAAAAGAGCTATTTGCTAGATGATGCTCAACAGTAAAAATGTTAAGGTGTAATAATGCTTGAAATTACACAGCAAAACTCTCCCCACACCCACATGTGCGCGA
>JAUIFR010000299.1 GCA_030430325.1 Bacteroidia bacterium
GATACTTGGCCGAGGCATGTTGGGCACCCAGCATATTGCCAGAAGAAAAACCGAGATTAATATTGCTATAAACGATATTTACCATGGAGTAATTACTTAAAGCATGCGTTAATTTGTCAATATCGTTAATTTCTGATGCGTTGTCCACTACGATAATTTGAAGACTTAAATCACTAGGTTGATGCGAAAGAATTGAGTCTATACAATTGATTGTATGTGAGTTAGAGTTATAATTGATCGTAATGATCGCGATATCATATGGGGTGTTCATTAAAGCCATTCGTATGCAAAGATATCTAAACCTAACAATATTTTTAAAAAAACTATTGTAATTTTAATTGGCTTCATTAAATTTGCATTCCCATTTAGCGAGAGTAGCTCAGTTGGTAGAGCACGACCTTGCCAAGGTCGGGGTCGCGGGTTCGAATCCCGTCTCTCGCTCTTTTTATGCCAGGATGGTGGAATTGGTAGACACGCAGGACTTAAAATCCTGTGGGCCTTAAAGCCCGTGTGGGTTCAAGTCCCACTCCTGGTATTTCTTTCCATGTACTTTTATATCAATATTTTATAGAAATTTGAAGCTGGATCGTCCAAAAATTATTGTAACTGGCGGAGCAGGATTTATAGGCTCACATACAGTCGTAGCATTGGTCGAAAACGGCTTTGAGCCAATCATTATTGATGATTTCTCAAATGCGAGTCATTCAGTGCTAGATGGTTTGTATAAAATAATTGGAAGGCAAATAAAGTGTTACGAAATGAATTGCTGCCGTGCTGAGCAGCTTGAAGATATCCTTCAAAAGGAAGGTGATATTAAAGGTATAATCCATTTTGCTGCCTTTAAATCAGTGAGTGAATCGCAGCAGTACCCACTAAAATATTATGAGAATAATGTTTTATCGCTTGGGAGTGTGCTACGTGTGATGAACAAACTTAATATCAAGCACTTGGTTTTTTCGTCATCGTGCACGGTATATGGCGAGCCGGATCAAGTACCGGTCACAGAATCTTCATCAATTAAGGAAGCAGCCTCTGTGTATGGGTATACGAAACAAATTGGCGAGCGCATGATTGGAGATACCATAAATGCTTCCAAAGGATTGCAGGCAGTCATTTTACGTTATTTTAATCCCATTGGAGCGCATCCATCTGCGCATATTGGTGAATTGCCAAACGGTGTACCTGAGAATTTAGTACCTTATATTACCCAGACGGCCATTGGTCTTAGAAAGCAACTTACCGTCTTTGGGGGTGATTACCCAACTCCTGATGGAACGGCCATACGAGATTATATTCATGTAATGGATTTGGCCATGGCCCATGTGAAGGCCTTAGATTGGCTCAAACGTAATGATGAGAGGCAAGGAATATTTAATATAGGTACAGGCAAGGGTACTTCGGTAATGGAGTTATTAAGCTCATTTGAGCGCATTAATCAGGTTAAAGTCAACTATCAGATTGGGCCACGAAGACCAGGCGATATCGAGCAGATATATGCCCAATGTGATAAATCCAATAATGTAATGGATTGGGAGGCCCATTTTACGATTGAGGAAGCACTTCGTGATGCTTGGAATTGGGAGAAGAAGTTTCGAGAAAGTAATTGATTTAATTTAGTATTAACCTCTTGGCACAGATTTGGAGTACCTTGCATTAGAATAAATGATCAAAATGTAAACAAGTGGTAATTAATCAATAAATTCTGCAAAATACATTGAAAATGCATTCAAATTTTGCCTTTTACATTCGATTTACACCTTGAAACTCAAAGATACTGCATTTTGAGCTTATATTTTCCAAAAATTCTCAAATAAAAATATTACTTATTAAAAGTAAAATTTTTTAACATATTTAGCGTTAAATTATCAAAAATAAGTTGTATTTTAGCAATTAATCATAAATTTGGCAAACTAGATGCTTCTTAGGCGTGCATTAAAAATTTTAAGAAGACTACTCTTTATCAGTGTACTTTCTATCCTTTTGATTGGGGTAGTGGGCGGAGGTTTACTCTATTATTATCAAGATAAAATCATTGCTAGCGTAGTACAGGAGCTTAATCAGTATATTTTAAAACCAGTTGAGGTATCAAAAATAAATGTGACTTGGTGGGAGAAATTCCCTCGGATTGCATTGGTGTTCGAACAAGTTAAAATAAAAGAAAGTAAGCAAGAAGGGGCGGCTTATCTGGCTAGTGTTCAAAAGGTTTATGCTACATTTGATTTTTGGAAGCTCTTTGAGGGGCAATATTCCATTAGCTCCTTATATGTTGAAGATGGATTTGTACAGATGAAGCGGTACAAAGACGGAACGAATAATTATACATTTATAAAGCAATTGGATGAGCAATCTAGTAAGACGGTAACGCTTAATATTGAACAAATATTTTTAAAACAGGTTAATTATCAATTCATAAATCACGCGTTTGATCAACAATTATCTTGTAATATTAACCAAAGCAAAGCTCAATTGATATTAAAAGATGAACATGTATTAGTTAATTTTGATGGTACCATGCTCATCGATGAATACAAACAAAATAATACAAAATATATTGGCAATAAGCAATTTGATCTACTTGCTGAGATGGACTATCATTCGGGTACTAAACAACTAACTTTTGATGTTGATCGACTAAATATAAATAATGCGCAATTTATTTGTTTAGGAAAGTATCTATTTGATAATCAATTTATTGACTTATCAATTGAGGCGAAACCAGCCCAATTTAAAAGCATGCTGGCATTGCTTCCTAACTCTATTTATCAAAAATTAGCTCCATATCAGGGTAATGGTGAAATTCAGTTTAATGCAACTATAAACGGTGAAGTATCTAATCAAAAGCGACCAGGCATACAAGCCCAATTTTCTTGCCAAAATGCAACATGGCGCCATCCTAAAACAGGTAAAGCGATTGATAATTTGAGTTTTAATGGTGAATTTACTAATGGTAAATTCCAAAATTTACAGAGTAGCCACCTGAACATTGAATCGTTTACAGGGGATTTTGAGCAAAGGCCATTTAGTGGAAAGTTGAGCGTGCATAATTTTGATGATCCGTTAATAAATACGGAATTTCAGGGAGGTGTTGAACTGGCCACATTGCTTGTATTCTTTCCTCAAAAATATGTTCAAAAAGCGGAGGGATTGGTTCATGTCAACTTGTCATTTGATGGGAAATGGAGTGCATTAAAGCGCAAAAATAATTATCAGGAAATAGATGCTTCAGGCCAAATTCAGTTTGCACAAGTCGGGTTTGTATTGAATAATTATAAGCCAATTTTTAAGCAGCTAAACGGTACATTCCTTTTTAATAAGCAAGATGTAGCGTTCAATAATTTTATAGGCCAGGTAGGGGAATCTGATTTTGGCTTTCATGGGTCAATTAGGCATTTTTTCCCATTTTTACTGCTTCCCAATCAACCATTAATTGTTCAGAC
>JAUIFR010000045.1 GCA_030430325.1 Bacteroidia bacterium
AACTCTTTTTTAGAATCGAACTCAGGTAAATTATACAACTCCTTCCAAACCCTCACGGCCAAGTCTACCGCCGGAGAATCATCCACAGGCCTTGGCACAAGTATCGTAGCAGAACTCGTCGAAGAGCTAGGCGGGAAAATAGAATGTGAGAGTGAGTTGGGTGTGGGTACGACGTTTTTTATTACTTTACCCATGAGCTCATGATCAAGAAATCACCCTTACCAATTTAAGCAGCTGGACTGTTCCAGGGCTGAGGGCGGCCTGATTGTCTGAATCACAGAAGGCCGCGGATTAAATGGATTTACACAGAAAAATTCTAATCCTGGCGCAAGTTTTCCAAACCTGTGCCTTAAATAATTGATTGGCACTTTACCAAGAAAAAATCACGGAAAAATACAACAAAAACACTTAGTGCCTCCTGAAATATAAGAAAAACAAGAATTGGATCTTGGAAAAGTTAAATTACAGATAAAATGGTAGCACTTTTTAAGTTAAAATGTCCATTACTGCAAAATTACTTATTAAAACCTATCTAGTAAAAACCATTCTTTTGCTTTGAAAGGTCTTTCCATTTATAGTCAAAGCATAAAAATAGTTTCCGGTTGAATAGCCCTCGGAAGAAAGCGATTGACAACCCTCTCCTCGTTCTGTTATCTTCTTGGTATATAATATTTTACCATTTTCATCGTAAATGATCAATTGAACATCTTTTATCTTAGAAGTGTTCGGAATATAATAGCATATCTTGGTTTGCTTGCTAAATGGGTTTGGCACATTTTGATCCAGCCTCAACTGGCTTTCTCCATCATAAGTATTTATATTTAATGGTAAGGTAACATCGCTTTTAGCCATTAACGCCTGAACCTGCTGTTTTAGTAATTCAATATCATCGACCTGCTGTTCAATAATCTGTTGTTGCTCCTTAAAACCTTGGACTAATACAGGGATCAAGGCCGTATAATTAACAGACAAATAACCATTCCTATTTTCATGTACCAATTCAGGAAATATTTCCACTATATCTTGTGCGATAAACCCAAAAGTCTCCTTTTTTGTAAAGTTTTTCTCAGGGAAGTCTTCTGTTCTGTAATGATAACTTACTGGTTCGACCTTTATTAAATTAGGTAGGGCTTCAGGTATAGTCTGAATGTTTCTTTTGTACCTCCTATCTGAACCATAAAATATCCCATTAACTTCAGCATCTCCATTCAAAATGAGTGCTGTTTCATCTTCTAATAACTCCATTACATATTGTGGCGCGGCAATGGCATTATTACTTTGTTTGAATACAAACTTTAGTGATTCATCTTCACCTCCCCATGCAATAGTTGGCCCTTTTAATTTATCATCTTCGGCATACCATAACCCTGTTTTTAGAAATACATTTTCACCATTGATATTCATTTGGTAATTGGCGCCATAAAAAGTTTCAGTGTTCATGCTTTCAATTCCAAACCTTAAACTATGTTCGCCTGTTGAAAGAGAAATATCATCTCCAAAGATGTCTAATTTAGCTTTTGGTAAATCAGTGCCTATACCCACATTTCCATAGGGGAATGCACTTATATTGTCACCCGTAACTTTCCAACCTTTATAGATTGGTACAGGAATAACAAATTGTCCAAATGAAAGTGTACAAATTGTAATAAATAATAGTTGAGTTAATATTAATTTTTTCATGAATATTGGTTTATCTAATTGTAATTATCTAGCTGATATTAAGCGACTTTAATTTAGCTTTTATAAATATAATATCAAAGAATTAAAAAATTGTATACTTTAAAGAGTGCAATTGATCCTGCTCGCTTGCAATTTACTTTACTATACTTGTGTGTTATAAATCAGTTTTGGGAACAATAATCTGGGTTTAATTTGAATTTGTTCACATATTAAATTGGTGTGGACATTATACAGGTTTAACCATTATAAAGTGTGGATTAATATTCAATATATTCAGCATAATATATTCAAAATTATCATTTCTATTTTACAAAATACATGTATTTAGCAGATTTTATTCAAATAATACGATGCAAAAACCTAACTAAAAGCGCCCTAAGCACTCATCAATTATCCAAAAAAATGCTTATAATAGAGATAAATTACTCAAGGCAACTAAATTTTCTGTATAGATTGTTCACAAAAGGACTGCATATGAACATACTAGTAGCAGTAACATTTTTTATTGCTTATGCTAAAACAACTACATATTCTTAATTGGACGATGAGTAAGATTTCAAATAACGAATATGATCAAGTTGTTGTGCTGATTCATAAGGGCGATAAAGAACGCGCATGTCGTGTATTTCTCCATTTAGCAGAAAAGGATATGGTTAATTTTTTGAACCGCCGCTATGGGTGGGAGCGAGACGAGGCCCTTAACCTTGTGCATCAATGCTATTTATTGGTAGAAAAAAAAATATTGGCACAAGAGGTAGAGTCATTTTCCAGGGCTTATGTTAGGAATATTTGCGAAAAACTTGCTGCAAATCAGTATCGAAAAATTATGCGAGAACGAGAAAATTGCAGTAAATACATTGAAGAAACCAAGCAAATGTATCGCCAAGAAATGAAATCGTATATCGGAATTGATTTATATGCGGATAATCGTTCGGTAAATTATGCTAAGATTTTAGGAGGTTTTAGAAAGCTAGGGTTTAATTGTCAGGAGATTATCAAATTAAAATATATGGAGGGATATAGCCATAGTCAAATTGTAGAACAGGTTTATTCCATCAAAACAGAGGCTATTTCGCGAACCAATTTAAAAAGATGCATGCAAAAACTTAGAAAATTAATTTTTAATCATTGAGTTGAGTACCAACGAACACGATATTGACCTTATTGAGAAGTTCTTAGGCAAAGAGCTTAACCAAGAGGAGAAGCAAGAGTTTCGAGATCGTTATCAAAACGATGCCGAATTTTATGCCAAAGTCAATTCCTTTGCAGATATTACTGTTGCATTGAATGCCGCTAAAGAAAAGCCTCAACAAAAGTCCCAATACAAGACATGGTACTTGGTAGCTGCGACCTTGCTACTTATTATTGGGATTGGGTTTTCAATAAACTATTTTTTGAAAATTTCCTGGGAAGATAAAATCACCAATGAGGACCCCAAAGAGGTTGAACCTATTGATTCACTCCATCAACAGGACAATCAAGTACAAAACATCGACCTCCGTGAAGAGTTAGCTATGCATAAAGACTCTATTGATGTTGACTACATCGATCAAAAGAAACTGCTTGCATTTTATTTTGAGCCCTATGTTAGTCCTTCTCAAAAGCGAAGTGGTCGTGATTCTATGGTTTTGGCCTTTTATTATTATGATCGGGCGTTTTACGATTCCGCCAATTGGGTATTTCAGGATTTGATCAAGACAGCAGTTAATGATACTTTGTTATTCTTTAAAGGGATTTCTTGCATAAAATTAGCAAAATATGATGAATCCAATCGGTTATTTCATCAAATTATGACAAATAAAGATAATAGGTATTACCCACAGGCAAAGTGGTATTTGGCTCTAACCTATTTAGGCGAAAAGGATGGGCGAAATAAAAGCAAAGTCTTGTTGAGAGAAATAATTGCAAAGAACAGTTATAATGCCGATCAAGCAAGGGAGTTATTAATTAAACTTGAATGAGAAATTACAATTGTGTGCTAGTAATTGGTATGGTGTTGATACTAATTAATTGCAGTACCGAACCAAGAATGGCCAAATTAGGTTTTAGTGAGGTATTGGATGAGGATGTTTCTGCTGTAAGCGCTATAATAAACGCTTTTTCGGTGGATATTGGGGCACAAATATCATCTTATCAGGTATTGCTTATTCATAAGAGTGATACGCTAGAAGTTCAGGAGTTTAATTATAATCAATTAATTAGTATTCAATTTGATAGCCTTGCACCAAATACAACCTACATGGTTTATTCCATGGCATTTAGTAGTGATATCCCCATTAAGGATTCTATTATCTTTACCACAAAACCTCTATTAGTTAAGCTTGATAGCCCATGGGATATTACGAGTAGCCAATTTGATATTTCGGCGAGCTTTGGAAATGCAGGTTGCGAATCGAACTACCTTCAGCACGGGTTCTGCCATGCAACCATTTGCTGTAACCCCAAAGAGGCTATCCATAAAGTAGCCGACTCAACTTGTGAGGATTATGGTGAAAATTATTTCAAAACTAGAATAGAAGAAGTCGCTGACAATACAAAGTTTTATGTTTGGGCTTATTTAATTTATCAAGGTAAAGGGGGTGCTCGTGATACCATTTACTCAGATTATGACTCATTAATTACTTTATAATGATGGAGATGACAATTCAAATAAACAAACGTGTTCTGGTAATCCTAATGGTATGGTTAATAACGATAGGTGAGTTAATTTATTCACAGCCCAAGACAGATGCCCAAATACAAAATATTGAATTTGAGCAATTTGGGGATAGCCTTATTATCCGCTATGATATTGCCAATTATAAGCCTAACGAACAGTTTGTTACTAAAGTAAATATATTCAAAAAGGATGGAACAAGGTTAAATGCCACTTCGTTAAGTGGGGATGTAGGTAAAATCATTCATGGGGGTGTGGGTAAAAAGGTAGTTTGGCTAATGAGTGCAGATATAGAGCGCCTTGATGAAGATGTATTTTTGGAGGTATTAGCAAAAAAGTATGATCAAGTTAATATCCCAACTATTATGCTATTATCTGCTGCATACCCAGGGCTTGGTAAATACCGAGTCAGTGGAAAGAAACCATACCTTGCTATGGGAGCAGCAGCATATGGGAGCTTAATAACTGGAATCATGTGCGCGATAAGTGCTAAAAATACACTTAAAACCTATCAGTCCCAAGTTCATGCCAATGATACACAAAGTAGTCAAACATTTAATAAGTATCAGAATCAAATACGAACCGCTAATTTCATGATTGCAACAGCTGCCATTATTTGGGTGGGGAATGCTTTTTGGACGTATCTTTATTTGAAAAAATTCTTAAAAGAACGGGATCAAAAACTTCGTTCCAACTTTTGGCTAAGCTTAAACTATGACTTTATTTCGAATGAAAATCTAACATTTGCGCTAAAATATCAATTTTAATTCAATGAATTATGCAAAATTGGTTTAAAATACATATTATTTTATGCTTTTTAAGCACCAGTTCGTTTGGTCAAAACTCCAATGTTATTTCAGGCAAAAGTGCCTTGAAACATATTAATTATAGCAATTTAATTAATATCGAAGATATTCCCTGCGACTCTACAAACAATGAAGACTGTACCAGAAACTACCTCATCGTAATCGCAGCCAATAAATACAAAAACAATAAATATTGGCCTAACCTTAAGTATGCTATTAAAGACACAAAGGATGTCATTAAAGTCCTCTTCGACCGATACAATTTTGATGATAAATACACGCATGAGCTCTATGATCATCAGTTTACCCTAGAAAATATCGAAACGCTATTTAGAAATTTAATTACGGTTGTACGTAGTACAGATAATGTTATAGTCTATTATGCAGGCCATGGATTTTATGATAAAACGTTGGATGAAGGTTATTGGGTGCCTCATCCTGCCACTCGGTCTACCACTGAATATTTATCAAATGCCACCTTAATGAAATATATAAGTGCACTACAAGCAAAACACGTCCTCATAATAGCAGATGCCTGTTTTTCGGGCTCGCTCTATACACAAAAAAAACGTGGTAGCAACATGGAGACCCATTTATCTAAAAAATACATCGATAAGGTCTATAAAATCAAATCTAGATGGTTACTTGCAAGCGGTAGAGGCTTAGTTGATGACAAAATGCCGAATAAAGAAAATAGCCCCTTCGCGAATTACCTTATAGATTATTTGAGTAAAAAGCAAACGAGTTTTCCAGCACCTCTGCTATTTCAGAATGTGAAAGAAAAAGTAACTGAACATACCGACCAAATACCTTTGGCAGCTCCATTAAAAGATGCCGGTGATATGGGAGGAGAGTTTGTAATAAGTGATTGTTTGAATTGTTTTTGCAGGGGTATCCGTTTTCGTATCCATTGATAAAATAAAATTGCACTTTACCAAGAAAAAATCACGGAAAAGTACAACAAAAACACTTAACACTTCCTAAAATATAAGCAAAACAAGAATTGGATCTTGGAAAAATTTAATTAGATGGAATAAAGCTAAATTTAAAGTACAGATGCAGGCGAGTAGATTTCCTTGCTACTACATTAGAATGTTTGATGACAGCAACTATAGATGCTTATGAGAGCTCATCAAAACGGCCAAAAGTATTAGTTTTGGTATCAGGTTCCCAATTTTCATCAGATTGAGGGGCCACTTGCTGATTTGCATTAGTCCAAGTATAGAATAATTGCCCATTTTCATATTTCCACCAACGCCTGATAAGGCCATCTGCACCAGGGATATTACCAAATTCAGCTGCCGTTGACTCCTGTGTTTGAAAGTAAATGGTGTTGTTATTTGGAGCATATTCCACACGTTCTATGATTCTTATATGCCCACTTAAATGCATGGTGTCACCGGCCAAAATTCCTTCGGGTTCTATGGCAGTAAAATTTGCTTGCCCCCCTTTAAGAGCACCACTTGGAGTATTATCGAGATTGAAAAAATCATCCTCCTCTACCTGCACATTTCCATCCATTAAATAATTTAGTACTTGGGCCACATAGCCCGAACAGTCTACACTTAGTCCATATTTATCTAAAAAACCACGCATGTTTTTACTATATTCTTCCATGTATGATGCCCCTTCGTCACTAATTGGTTCTTCGATAAGACCTCGTTCTATGGCTTCCTTTAGGATTAAGGTAAGTTCATCAGGGGATGCTTTACCGTTTAAGGCATTTACTGTAATATGATCACCACTTCTTAATTCACTCAATAAATCACTAACATCCCTGTTATTGGCTCTATTTGTTTCGGCAATCGTTTTTCGAGGGTTTTCGTCTGAATCGCTATTGATATGGTAGGGAAGATTTACATTTATAGTTTCCCCATTGATATTCATAGGTAATTGCCCAAACTGCTCATAAAAGGCAGCTAATTTCGTAGCAGTTGGTGATACGCCGACGCTACTTTTTAACGGCCCAGCTTTAAATAGAGTAGCATCTTCCAAAGGTTGCATTTTCGGCATGAGGTTGAGAAAATCCCAAGCTCCTGTAGAAGTGTCAGCATGGCTCATCATCTTCATCATTTTTGATTCTTTGGAGTTTTTGATGCTGTGGTTCATCATGTTCATGAGCTTTCCGTCTTTGCTATTTCCATAGGCGTGTTGGGGCTTTGTTTTACTTTTTTTATATCTTTTACCTGCTGAAGATTTATGTTTTTTATCTTTTAAAATACCTTTTGAAAAAATCATCGTAATTTTGGTTATGTCTATTATAGATTGAATTACTTCTAGGATGTAGCAATTCTAAACGGATGGGAACAATTTTGGGATTAATAAGGATTTTTGTTTACATAAGTTAGGGGAGCGAACACATTATACTATTTGTACCTTATTTAGACCAAGTGTTTACCACGTCTTTTTGAAATACACTTCTGACAGGTACAATTTTTAACTTACCTGAGTTTGATTATTAAGTAATTGATTTTTAATTTTTTATATGCTTTGTGTCTTATTTTTTGAGCGTATCTTTTAATTTATTCAATATATTTTGCTAATTACGTTCATTATTTGCTCTTTTTTTCATTTTTTTTCATTTATAAATCTTGTCACTAGCTCTTTTATTTTTTTTTATTTGGGGGTTGCCTGGGCAATGCTTTGCATTGCCCAGGCCGGGCTGCTTGCGGGTTCCATCCTTCGGACCCGCCCTTTAGGGCGGCCGCCAAGACCTACGGTCGGTACCTGCGGCTTCCGCCTCGGTAGTCTAACCCATTCATTTATTCTAAGTTTATTGCATAAAATTTAACCTCGAACTGAGGTAATTTGAAAAAAATTAATTCGGAATGCAGTTAAAAATACACTAAACGAACTGATTTGGTGATCATTTTAAGACGATGACTTACCGTCTTTACGCAGTTCTTTTTTAATACCAGCCTCTAAATCATCTAATAAGACTAAGTCTGATTCTCTGGCAAATGCTTTTAAGGCGCAATAACGTAATACATTTGCAATGGCTCCCCCGGCAAGTTCATTCTTTTTGGCGATATCCCAGAGGCTAATTTTATCCTCCAGCTGAAGTGAACCTTCAAATGCTTTTTTCCATAACTCAAGTCGTGTTCTTGGCTTAGGCATGGGGAAATGCACCAATGACTGAAACCTTCTTATAAAGGCATCATCCATATTGACTTTGTAATTGGATGCTAGCACAATCAAGCCATTATAATTTTCGATGCGTTGTAATAAATAGGATATTTCTTGATTGGCGTACCGGTCGTTTGAGCTGCTTGTATTTACCCTTTTTCCAAATAATGCATCTCCTTCATCAAAGAATAAAATCCAATTTTGATCCTCCGCTTTATCAAAAATATTACTGAGGTTTTTCTCCGTTTCACCAATATATTTTGACACAATCATACTGAGATCGACTCGGTACACATCCATACCATATTGCTTGCCAAGCAATGATGCGGCAAGTGTTTTACCTGTACCTGAGGGGCCATAAAATAAGCAACGATACCCTTTGGTAAGTTTTTTACTCAAAATTTGATGAGCACTAAGCTGATGACGGCACATTAACCAAAGCTTGAGCTCTTCGATATCTTCATCCGTAATTGCCTCTGTAACTAAATCTTCCCAATCTAAGGCAGTTTCAATTCTACTTGCTGGAAAATTACTACTATATTCTGGCTTTAGTTCTTTGCCCTGTGTCATTAAGCGAAAGGCCTCATCGGTTAAATTGATAATTCGCTCCCCTTCTTTATCGGTACTTAATGGCTCTAAAATTCGTTGCGTATAAAATAAATGATCAGGATCAAACAAACTTTGGTATTCAAGTTGCTTACTCGTGTTTTTTCCAGCTACTATAAATAGAGCTGTCTCTACTGTTGGTAAAAATCGACCGTTGTTCTTCCTGATCCCACCCGTATCTGGAAAGGGATGATTTGTGTCATTATCTACAGCGAAAAAAGGCTTGAAAAATGACTGCTGAATACGTGCCATCAAGGCCATGGCTATAACAAGACGCTCTACCTCGTTTAAATTATATCGACATACAAACGCAGCATAGTAGCCTTCGTGCTCTTGCAAATTAGGCGGAGTTATAAAGCCAGAAATTAACTTGGGAGACATTCCTTCTTCTTTATTAAAATGCGTCTGAATGCGTAAATCACGTATGCGTATGATCCAGTCACACTCTTCCTTTATAATTTGCGCATTTACATCAGGGTTGTGTTCTATTTCAACTTGTTTTATCATTTCCATCAACTATACATGTAATGAAATGGTATAAATGTTAAGGTAAATTTAAAAATCCAAAAATTCTTTACTTACTAATTGATTTTCATTTTTTTGATATAAATTTACCAAATGATTAGTCGAAACAAAAGATTAGCCGTATTTATTGTAGTTTTCTCTGTGCTGCTTAGCTCATTTGCCTATTATGCTTTTCAAATTATTTATACCCCCAACGTACTGGTTGACCAGCAAGAGCGATACCTAACTATTTATTCAGAAACTACCTTTTCGCAACTGCAGGATCAGCTTATTAATGAGGGGTTTGTGCAAGATCTTGTTAGTTTTAGTTTCTTGGCAAAACTAATGAAATATGATGAGCATATAAAACCCGGGTTGTATGTGATTTCACCCAATCAGTCGAATTATAATGTTATACGTATGCTCAGGGCAGGAGAACAAACACCTGTTCAGCTAACATTTAATAATATTCGAACTTTAGATGATCTCGTTACAAAAGTTGCAAACCAACTTGAAATGAGCGAGGAGAAACTATTGCAAATACTTAATGATCAGCACTTTATAAGTGATCTTGGCTTCACACCGCAATCGATTTTAGGCATGTTTATTCCAGATACATATGAAGTCTATTGGACCATAAGTCCAAGGGCTTTGGTTAAAAAAATGAAAAAGCAGTATGATAGCTTTTGGAATAATGAACGGGAGGCTAAAGCATCGAAGTTAGGGTTAAACAAGCGAGAGGTAACCGTACTTGCTTCTATTGTGAAAGCCGAAACTACTAAAAATGATGAAGCACCTAAAATTGCTGGTGTATACTTAAATAGACTTAAGAAGGGGATGCGCTTGCAGGCTGACCCTACCATTATTTTTGCTTTAGGTGATTTTAGTATAAAAAGGGTACTGAATGAACACAAACAATTAAACTCACCATACAATACTTATTTGCATGTAGGGTTACCGCCAGGCCCAATTAACATGCCAGAAGAAGTGTATTTGGATGCTGTTCTAAATTATGAGTCACATAATTATCTATATTTCTGTGCCAAACCTGACTTTAGTGGGTATCATAGCTTTGCTTCATCCTACCGTAAACACATCAACAATGCCAATGCATATCATCGTGCCTTAAATCGCAATAATATATTTTGAAACCTCATTTTTTTATTTATCTTTGATCCACACATGAAGAAATAAAAATTTTCCAACTTAAGCGCTGGACACGTTTTTTAAACCTAACACGTTAAAAATAACCGAGTGCACCATGTGGTGAAACTGGACCTCAACCCGTAAGGGTCATTCTTTTGAATGTTAACAGTGGATAGTTGAATCAATGTGGAAGCTCAAATCCTGTCTATTAGGGGGTTTAATTAACCTTCCGGCTTAAGTTGGTTATTTTTTTGTACTTACTCAAATTACCCTAATTGTTATCACTTTAGGTAGCATTATCCATTATTGGTTTTGTTAGTAAATGAATGTTGAAAATAGTAATTTCTGGCATTTTCTTGAGCCATGTAATTTATACGTCAAAATATCGGCGACGTTAATTTTAATTGTATAATTTTTTATTAATTTTGCCACGATTAAAATTGTGGAAATACCAAATATGTCAAAGTTTATCACAATCAAAAAGGGGTTTGATATCCGCTTAGTCGGAAAAGCAGAGAATACCCTGTCACAGAGTGCTCAACCAGAGTTATTTGCAGTTAAGCCTACAGATTTCCCAGGCCTTAATAGGCCGAAGCTTTTAGTAAATCAAGGTGATACAGTTAAAGCGGGAACACCGCTTTTTTATGATAAAGCGCTAGAGCAGGTGATGTATGTAGCACCTGTGAGTGGGGAAGTTGTAGAGGTTGAGCGGGGCGAAAAGCGAAAAATTTTAGCCATTAAGATACTAGCTGATAAGGAAGTGGTGTTTGAGACACAACCCAATCACTCTGTATCAGATCTTAAGAATCTGAGTGGTGATGAGGTTAGGGCGCAATTAGTAAAAAGTGGTATATGGCCGATGATTTTGCAACGTCCATATGGTATTGTTGCTAATCCAGAAGATCGACCAAAGTCCATTTTTATTTCTGCATTTGACAGTCACCCATTGAGTCCTGACTATGCGTTTGCGCTGAAAGGTGAAGAGCAAAATTTCCAAGCTGGGCTTAGCCTATTAAAAAAACTTACTGATGGCCATGTCCATCTTAATATTGATGCTAATGCAGAAGTAGCTCAAGTTTTTGCCCAGGCCAAGGAAGTTCAAATTAATAAAATAAAGGGACCGCACCCTGCAGGTAACGTAGGCGTGCAAATCCACCATATTGATCCAATTAACAAAGGAGAAATTGTATGGACCATTGACCCATATGGGGTGGTACAGATTGGCAAGTATTTCTTGTCAGGTAAATATGATTGCAGCCAATTAGTGGCCATTACAGGATCTGAAGTTAATAAACCTCAATATTATAAAACATTTTCAGGAGCATGCATTGACAAAGTCATAAAGGATAACTTAAAGCAGGAGCATGTTCGTTGTATTTCAGGAAATATTTTAACAGGAGAAAATATTGGCGCAAAAGGTTTCTTGGGATTTTACCATCATTCGATTACGGTAATTCCGGAAGGGGATTATCATGAATTTTTGGGTTGGATAAAACCAAGTACTAAGAAATTAAGTATTCAACGAGCAATTGGCTTACTCTCCTTCTTAAATCCAAAAAAGGAATACAAGCTAGATACTAATTTGCATGGAGAACATCGGGCATTTGTGCAAACCGGTTTGCTTGAAAAAGTAACACCGATGGATATTCTTCCAACTTTTTTACTAAAAGCTATACTTGCTGAAAATTATGATGAAATGGAAGCACTTGGAATTTTCGAAGTGATTGAAGAAGATATGGCGCTTTGTGAGTTTGTAGATGTTTCTAAGCATCCAATTCAATCCATAATCAGGGATGGAATTAATTTAATGATAGAAAGTTAGGAAAATAACCAAATGGCAAAAACCAGAACTACCAGGGAAAGGGCAAAGCGTGAGAGACCATACAAGCATTTGGATATTTGGCAACAAAGTATTGTTTTTGTAAAGATAATATATAAAATTTCAGCCAATTTTCCTGATAGAGAGCGGTTTGGGCTGATTCCGCAACTAAGAAAGGCCGTAGTAAGTATCGCTGTGCAGATTGCAAAAGGGAGTGAGCGATCAACAAAAACGAGATTTAAAGAAGACTTAAATGAAGCTCAGGCCTATTTAAGCGAGGTAGAAACGCTACTCATAATTTCGTATGAGTTAGGGTATATGCCTGAGAAAAGATTCGAAGTATGTGTTCAGAAAAGTAATCGTGTCGGCATTATGTTAAGCGGTATGATTAAGAAATTGAATAATTAAGCAATGAAGTTTGTAAGGACATTTTTAGACAAAAAGAAGCCGTTGTTCGAAAAAGGAGGTAAATACGAACGGTTTTATTACCTTTTCGAGGCGCATGAGACATTACTTTATGCACCAAAACTAACAACGCCCAATAAAGGAGCCCAAATCAGAGATGCCATTGACCTAAAAAGGTTTATGATTACGGTGGTTATTTCGATGATCCCATGCTTATTATTTGGAATTTGGAATACTGGGCACCAACATTTTTTAGCTACAGGTCAAGAGGCTGAGTTGTTAGATAAACTTCTTATAGGTTTACAAACGGTATTGCCTATAGTGATTGTATCATATGCTGTAGGATTGAGTACAGAATTCACCATTGCCACCATACGTCAGCACCCGATCAATGAGGGTTTTTTGGTGACAGGGATGTTAATTCCTTTAGTTATGCCAGCCACAATTCCTTTGTGGCAAGTAGCTGTGGCAACTATATTTGCAGTAGTAATTGGTAAAGAGGTATTTGGTGGTACAGGGATGAATGTACTGAATGTAGCACTAACGGCACGTGCATTTCTGTATTTTGCTTATCCTTCTCAGATATCAGGTGAGGTTTGGACATACCTAGGTGATTTAGAGGTAGTTCAGGGGTATTCTGGTGCAACACCACTTGGTGTAATTGCAAGTGCAAGTTCTTCAGGTCAAAGTGCTGTGCATGCTCTTTCTAGTATCTCTTGGCAGCAAGATTTATATAGCTTTTCTAATATGTTTTTTGGGTTTATCCCCGGCTCCATAGGTGAGACATCAGTGCTAATGGCGCTCATTGGCGCGGCCATTTTGATATTTACAGGTGTAGGTAGTTGGAAGATTATTGTTAGTGTATTTAGTGGGGCATATATTACGGCCTACTTATTTAATTTAATAGGTGCCAATGAATATATGTTGTTACCAGCTCATTATCATTTAGTTATTGGGGGATTGGCTTTTGGTGCAGTTTATATGGCTACCGATCCGGTTACGGCCGCCCAAACCGAAAAAGGGAAGTGGATTTACGGATTTTTAATAGGTGCTCTGACCATACTCATTCGAGTATTTAACCCAGCATATCCGGAAGGAATTATGTTGGCAATATTATTAATGAATGTTTTTGCACCACTAATTGATTATTTTATAGTAGGTGCTAATAAGAAAAGGAGGTTAAAACGTGCGACAGTCTAACACATATATTTATTTATTCTCCGGGATCATGACCATCGTACTTGGTGGAATGCTCTCATTTGCTGCAGAGGTGCTGAAGCCTTTTCAGAAGAAGCAAATTGAACTAGATACGAAAAAGCAAATATTAGGCGCTGTGATGCAGCTTAATGAGCAAGATGATGTATTGGCCATCTACGACGATAAAATCCAATCCATCGTGGTAACTTATAATGGAGATGTTGTAGAGCAGGATGATAGTGGCAAGCCTTTAATTGCTGAAAAAGTAAATATTGAGAAAAATTTTAAGCTGGACCCTAAGGAGCGCTTGTTTCCAGTATTTAAATATAATGAAGGTGATAAGACCACCTATATTTTACCCATTTTTGGTAATGGACTTTGGAATAATATTTGGGGTTATGTGGCCCTGGGAGATGATTTTAACACCATTAAAGGTATAGCTTTGGATCATCGTGGCGAAACGCCAGGCTTGGGTGCCCGTATTACCGAAAAAGAAGTGCAGGAGCGCTATAAATCAAAAAAGGTCTATAACTCGAGCCAAGAACTTGTAGGTGTAAGTATGGTCAAAGGCGAGGGCAAAGGCCCACATGATGATCATCATATTGATGGTATGGCCGGGGCGACGATCACAGGTAATGGGGTCAATGAAATGATACTGAATTACCTGGGCTATTACGAGAATTATTTTAAAAAGGAAAAGCAGCGAAATTAAATCGATAAATGTTATGAGTGAAGTAGCAGAGCAGCCAGTTGCAAAAAAGAAATCAGAAGCCCTCTTATCAAAAAGGCGGCGTAAGTTTGTAAGTGATCCTTTAGTGGATGATAACCCTATCACGATTCAGGTACTTGGAATTTGTTCGGCACTTGCTGTTACCGTTCAGATGAAGCCTACTATGGTTATGTCCATTGCGGTGGTTTTTGTAATCGTATTTTCGAATTTGATTATCTCAGCACTTCGGAATTTAATTCCGAATCGTGTTCGTATTATTGTGCAATTGGCGGTAATCGCCTCACTCGTGGTACTTGTGGACCAGGTTTTGAAGGCCTTTTTGTATGATGTTTCGAAGGTATTGTCTGTATTTGTAGGTTTGATCATCACCAATTGTATTGTGATGGGACGATTAGAGGCATTTGCTATGGGGAATAAACCATGGGACTCTGTACTTGATGGTTTCGGTAGTGGCTTTGGCTATGCTTGGATCATCTTAACCGTGGCGTTTTTTAGAGAATTGTTAGGTTCCGGGTCAGTATTTGGATTCAAAGTGTTTGAAGCCATTGGGTGGGAAAGCTTTCCTACAAACGGCCTGATGGTAGACTCCATTGGCGCATTTATTATTTTAGGAATTATTATTTGGGTGCAACGGACCAAAACAGGTTACGTTGAAAATTAAAATATTATGAATTTAATTAGCTTAGGCATAGAGTCAATCTTTGTAAAAAATATGATATTTGCCTATTTCTTAGGCATGTGTTCATTTTTAGCCGTTTCTAAGAAAGTCTCCACAGCCATTGGGCTTGGTGCGGCGGTTATCTTTGTATTGACGATCACCACTCCTATTAACTGGCTCATCCAGGAGTATATCCTCAAAGAAGGAGCTTCATTAGTTGCTGTTGACCTTACCTTTTTGCAGTATATCATGTTTATTGCCATCATTGCTGCTATGGTGCAGCTTGTAGAGATGGTGATTGAGAAGGTATCACCGGCACTTTATGGCTCGTTGGGTATATTTTTACCACTTATTGCGGTAAACTGCTCCATCTTAGGTGGGTCATTGTTTATGGTACAGCGTGATTATACCTTGGCAGAAGCGTCCGTATTTGGATTTGGTTCAGGCACAGGTTTTGCCTTAGCGATCATTGCCTTGGCAGCTATTCGAGAGAAATTACGTTACTCTAATGTGCCTAATGGGCTGAAAGGGCTCGGCATTACCATGCTAATTACGGGGCTTATGGGTATTGCATTTAAATCCTTTATTGGTATTGCACTGTAATTTTTAGCGTATTAGTATTGATTTTTGACTAAATTTTGCTAATTTTATTCAGTAGGGCAAAGGTTTTATAAGTCTTCAGCGAATCGATTTGATAAGTTAAAAGTCTTAGTTTTTACTCAAAAATGAAATTTATTTCAATGAATTTTGCAAAAATCAATCAAAATAGCACATAAAAATAGATTTTACCAACTAAATCCAATTCCAAAGGAAACGGTTAAGTTTGGCGGTTCCTCATTGTTAAAGGCTAATTCTAGCATTTCATCGCTGATGTTAGTATAATACCCCAGACCTGCCTGATAATGTAGACCAAATCGTGTTCCTTTTTTGAATACCCACCTACCACCAAACTCAGCTGCCACCATACCTGCATGTCCAAATGATGCATCCTTGAAACTCAAGTTTATGAAATGGCTATCTCGTAGGGGTTTAGTATGTATTTTAATACCTGCTGTATAACCAACATATCCCATTCCTGCATGTATTCCAATATAATCATGAACCCTTAGTTCATAGTTAAATCCGATTATCGTAAGTCCACCAATACCAAAACCTACTGCTAAGATGTTACGATTTCTAAATTTTGGATAATTAGTTGTTGTTTGAGTTTTTTGTTGTGTAGTGTTAGGTTCGCTGATTGTCTCTTGTGCGACCTGATTTTTAGCTGCAGATTCTGTATTTTCAATTATTTCACCTTGATCAAGATGCTTTGTGAAATTATCGAGGCATTCATTCAGAATTTTTTTAATGTTTTGGCCATGCAGTGCGCTTAGGTTTTCACCTTCTTGCAATGTTGAAGCCCTCGTTTTATATATTTTTTCAATATATTCTCCATTTTTTTGATAGAAACTCACCGTAGTTTCTGCATAGGCTGAATTTAGATTAAACGAACGGTTTTCCTGAATAAAAAGCTCTTCGACTTTTAAGATATATGAAGGCAAATTTTCTGTATTTGGTAGTGCATCATTAACATATTTCTGCAAATGTGCTTGTAAACCACCCGGTAAATCAGCTTCAATTTGTTTTTCATTTAATATGACTACACCAATTTGTTCTTGACTACTACGCGCATCAATCACCTCCTCAATAAAATATGAATTTGATGTTGGCTTATTATCTTCAGCTGTTACATTAATGTAAAACTTCTCAGAATTTTGTGCAAAAGCCGCCATACTTAGGAGCATGGAAAGCATAAGGTAGCAATTTTTCATTATTACTTGTTTTGTTTAATCCGTATAGTTTCTTCAACAATTTAATGTACTTACCTATTAAAATGTTAACATAGAAGTAATTTAATAATTTCAGTTAATTAATTTAAATATACACAATAGTGTAGATTATATTGTTGATCATGGCTCAATTATTTGATTTCAATCAACCAAAGTTTTAATTTTAACCTAGAAATGTAACCCTTTTAGTGGTTTTACGTATATAAAATGAAAAGGATATGATTGTTGTAACAGGTGCAGCAGGTTTTATTGGGAGCTGCCTGATTAGTAAACTAAATGAAGAGAATTTTAAAGCGATAATAGCTGTTGATCGTTTTGATCGGCCTGACCGGGCACCTAATTTGGCAGGTTGCCAGATTCAGGAAAAAGTGGATAGGGATGTGTTTTTAACATGGCTTGATAAAAATGGTACTGATGTTGAGTTTGTTTTCCATTTAGGCGCCCGCACGGATACCACTGAGTTTGATTATGACTTACTTTGGCAGCTGAACACTGATTATTCCAAGTCCCTGTGGAAACTGTGTGTGAAGCATGAAATACCAATTGTGTATGCTTCCTCGGCCGCCACATATGGAGATGGAACTCAAGGTTATGATGATCAAGCCTCTATAGCGTCATTAAAGCCACTAAATCCGTATGGTGAGTCGAAGCAGGCCTTTGATTTGTGGGTGCTAGAGCAGGATGAAGTTCCATTTTTCTGGGCAGGTCTGAAGTTTTTTAATGTATATGGACCCAATGAATATCATAAAGGCAGGATGGCATCTGTCATTTGGCATGCCTTTAATCAAATACAGCAAACGGATGCCATGAAGCTTTTCCGTAGTCATCATCCAGCATACAAGGATGGCGAGCAAATGCGCGATTTTATTTATGTAAAAGATGTGGTCAGCGTTTGTTATTTTTTGATGCTGCAGCGACAGCACAGTGGTATTTATAATTTGGGTAGTGGGCAAGCGCGTACTTTTTTGGATTTGACTAAAGCTACTTTTCAGGCTTTGGATAAACCCGAAAATATTAGTTTTATTGATACCCCTGCTGATATTCGAGATAAGTACCAATACTTTACGGAAGCCAAAATGGATAAGTTAAAGCAAATTGGTTATGATAAACCATTTACAACGTTGGAGGCAGGTGTGTATGAGTATGTTATGTATTATTTGTTGGAAGAGCGGTATTATTAGGTATTCAATTAATTTTGTGCTGTGTTATTGAATTATGAGTTCACAATTTAGCTTGAATTAATTTGCGTTCCCCAATAATTAAACATCATGAAAAGTATAATCAAACGAATTTTGAGTTACTGATATAAATTTACCCTTTCCCTGGGTTCTTTTTTCGCATGCGCATATTCAGCAGTTCTACCAGTAGTGAGAAGAATATGGCAAAATAGATGTAACCTTTGGAGATATGTACTCGGTATCCTTCCACAATCAAAAGTACGCCAATCATTAACAAAAAGGATAATGCTAGCATCTTCACAGTAGGGTGTTTATTGATAAAATCGCTAATCATGCCTGCTGAGGCTATCATGATAATCATTGAAATAATGACCGCAGCAACCATAATGTAGATATTCTGTACTAGTCCTATAGCTGTTAGTATAGAGTCAAATGAAAAAACAATATCAAGCAAAATGATCTGGAAAATGGCTTGGCCCATGGAGTTTATGACTGCTTTATTGGTGCTGCCTTCCTCTTTGGCTTCAATCTTATTGTGGATTTCAATCGTACTTTTATAAATCAGGAATAGCCCTCCGCCAATCATGATCAAATCTCTACCACTAAAGGCATGTCCAAATATGGCAAAAAGATCTGTACTTAGTCCAAT
>JAUIFR010000046.1 GCA_030430325.1 Bacteroidia bacterium
TGTATTTGTGCATCAAAATGGATTAACCGACGAAATTAGAGAAGGAGATAAAGTAAGTTATGATGTTCAGGAAAGCGCAAAAGGCTTGAATGCAGTAAATGTGAAAGTGGTTTAACCCATTACTTTAAAAGTACTTATCTGGAAAAGCCTTTCAATTATGACAGGCTTTTTTTTATGGCAAAAAGTAATTAGTAATAAGACAAAATCTATACTATCCAGGCGCAGGTTCCTCGAACCTGTGCCTTAAAGAGAAAATTCTTGTAAATTTTAAACGTATTTAGCAAAATATATTCAAAAATTACTCTACCCCAACTCCACAGCCATACTTTCCAATGCCTCAATCCACTCCTCAGAGTCATTAAGGCTTTCGACCCAATCCCAATGCTCGCCTCCCTCCTCTTCAAAGATTTCTTTAAGCTCTTCGCCTAGTTCAAGCGTCGTTTCAAGGCAGTCTGCTATAAAGGCCGGTGATATGACGAGCATTTTCTTATGGCCTTCTTTAGTGAGTTTACGTACAGTATCTTCAGTATAAGGCTGCAGCCAAGTTGATTTTCCCAGTCTTGATTGAAAACACGTGAGGTATTGATCTGGGTTTAATCCAAGCTCCTCGGCTAACCGCTTTGAGGTTTGGAAGCACTGGGCTCGGTAGCAATGTTGGTTTTTGCTGGTTAATGTTTCGCAGCAAGCTCCTAAAGCACAGTTTTGACCAAATCGATGGGAGGCCTTTTCTATCTGTCGAGCAGGCAGCCCATGGTAGCTCATCAATATTTTATCATATTGATTTTTGTCAAGGTAGGTTTTGATATTTGCTACAAATGCCTTAATAAACCCTGTATGATTCCAAAAGCTGAGTTGCCATTTTATATCTGGCATAATTTCCCAATCTCGAATGAGCTCATTTACTTTTTCGATGACCGAGCCCGTAGTGGCAGAAGCATATTGCGGGAATAGTGGAATGATACGCCACTGCAAAATACCTTCCTTTCTAAATTCTTCTAGTGCCCTACTAATCGAAGGCTCTTGGTAGCGCATGGCTAATTTGACTTCATATTTTTGGCCCATCTTAGCTTGTAGCTGTTCCTTATTATTATGCCCAAATTGGAGTAAAGGCGATCCCTTATAAATTTGCCATAATTCCTTGTATAGTTTGGCTGATTTTGGACCTCTAAATGGGGCGATGATAAGCTGCACAAGCAACCAACGCGAGAAGTGTGGTATGTCAATCACACGCCCATCCATCAAAAATTCCTTTAGGTAACTTCGCACATCTGAAGTTTTTGGGCTTTTAGGTGTGCCCAAATTAATTAAAAGTACGCCAATTTTACTATCCATATTCATCTCTAACAAAATTAGGAAAAGATTGTTTGGAAATTATTAAATTCGGCCTTAACCTTATCAATATTTTTATACATTTATAATTAAGGCGTAAAATGTCAGTTTTACTTCTAGGAAATATTCTATACCCATATAATTATCCCTAACCCAGGTGTATTTTTCTAGTATTTTACTTGATCTCGACATAACTTAGCTAGATGTATTATTATAGATAGTCCAAAATTGTCTAAGTAGTCCTCCTAAGTGCTTCAATAGGGTCCAGTTTGGCGGCCTTTCGTGCCGGTAAGAACCCAGAAATTACACCAATTACAAGCGAAATACCCACAGCAATACTAATATTTTTTGAATTCAAAATTAATTGAAGATCTACATCAGCTAGGCTATTCCAGGCTAAGGCGATCATGCCGACTAAGGATAGCCCAAGTATGCCCCCAATTAAGCTGAGTAGGGAGGTTTCCCAAAGGTATTGAAACAAAAGTAACGTTGGGTTTGCCCCCACGGCTTTCTGCAATCCAATTTGCCCGGTACGTTCTTTTACAATCACAAACATAATATTGGCAATGCCAAATCCCCCAACTATGATCGAAAAGGCACCAATAAACCAGCCAGCCAAGCTAATGATACTAAAAATATTATGGATGGCATCGGCAAAGCGCTCAGGTCGGTTTACTGCAAAATTAGTGTCTTGAGATATGGGCAAGCCACGTTTTTTTCTCATTAGGCTATAAATTTCGGCTTCCAGTTGATGTAATCCTTCATCTTTTTCTTTGCCTTTGAACACAATTGTGGTACCTACACCGTTTTTGAATCCTGTCCGGTACATGGTGCTGAATTTCCCATAAGGAATAAAGCAAAAAATATCATGATCAGGGATGCTTAAGATGCTTTTGCCTTGCTGTTCGAGCACGCCGATCACCTTAAAATATTGCCCTTTTACTTTTAGCCTTTTATGAAGTGGTGATTCATTTCCAAAAAGCTCAGAGGCAATGGTTTTTCCAATAATACAAACTGGATAAGCATGCTCTAGTTCAATATTAGTAAAATAACGTCCCTCTTGCACGTGGAGCTCAAAAATACGCTGGTAGTCCAGGTAAACACCCTGAATTTGAATCTTGCTGATCTCTTTATCTTGGTGCTGGATGCGTCCTCCACCTTTCGCGGCAAAAAATGAAATATACTCGAATCGTTTAGCATTTCTTTTCAGGTAATGGAATTCCTCCAGGCTAGTATTTGGCCGGTCAATAAACTTCCACCATGGATAATTTGGTTCAAACAACCAGGGCCATTTCTCCACCCTCAATGCTTTATCTCCCAAAAAAGAGAGGTTTTTTTTGATCGAAAACTCCAAAGAGTCAACAAGGGTTAGTACGAGCGTTATACAAAAAATTCCAATGCAGACACCCAGTAATGATAGGGTGGTTCGTAATAAATTATGGCCTAATGATAAAAAGGCCTGTCCAAAACAAATTCGATATGGCCTAAACCAATGCATCGGGATTGAGTTGGCCAGATGATGTTGGAAAATAATCTGAAAATTTACTGGTTGGGATATTTAACCAATTCAATGCATTAAGCGCAAGCAGTTTTTGCTTTAGCTCATCAGAGAAATCCATGCCTCCAATTAACTTACCAGGGGATAACTCACCTAGCGGAAACGGATAATCCGTACCGAGCGCAATTTTATCTTCCCCCATTAAATCAACAATATACCGTAGCATTTCGGGGCTGTGAACTAAGCTATCCAAATAAAACTTCCCCAAATATTGGCTTGGATGCACATTATTATCTACGGCACATAAATCTGGCCGTACATCGAATCCATGGCCTATTCTACCAATAGTGGCAGGAAACGAACCTCCACCATGAGCAAAGGCTACGCGTAAATTTGGTAATCGCTCAAACACCCCTCCAAATATCATAGAGCAAATGGCAAGGGATGTTTCAGCTGGCATGCCCACGAGCCATGGTAGCCAGTATTTAGACATTTGTTTTTGCCCCATCATATCCCATGGATGGATGAAAATCGATGCTCCAAGGTCAGCTGCTGCTTCAAAAATCGGAAATAGACGTTCATCGTCGAGGTTCATATCATTGATATGGGAGCCAATTTGTACGCCAGCAAGTCCTAAATCTTTCATACAGCGCTCTAGCTCCTCAATGGCCAGCTTAGTATCTTGCATGGGCAAAGTGCCAAGCCCAATGAAGCGATGTGGGAACTCTTGTACCACATCAGCAATATGATCGTTTAAAATTTTGGATAAATCCCAAGTGTCCTTTGGCTTGGCCCAGTAACAAAACATCACGGGTACCGTTGACAATACCTGGATATGCACATGATGCGCATCGCACTCACTCATTCGGGTTACTGGGTCCCAGCAGTTGGCTTCCACTTCCCTAAAAAACTTCCCATCCATCATCATGCGGGCACAGCAAGGCTTGTGGTGTTCTAGGCGAATAAACCCTCCATAACCATAGCGTTCTCGCAGGTTGGGCCAATTTTTGGGTAAAATATGTGTGTGAATATCGATTTTTATAAGTTGCTTCATGAAAATGTAACTTAAGCCAGGCTTGAAGATACTAAAAAAATATGGAGTTGCTTTAAATAATTCTGAGCATACCCATTTTTGATGAAAAAACTTTATCTTTCTACACAAATATTATAGGCTTGTGAACGAAAAGTGTACCCATAGGATTTTTTGGTGGTTTGTAGCGTTTGTATTGCTATTATGCATACAATTTTGCGTAGCGATATCATTACAAGAGCCTTATCCCGCCATTTTATTTCCTTCTTTTGATAAAATTCCATCAGGGCAGCCAAGTTTTACAAAATATGAGTTTCAAGTTCATGTGGATGAAGCAATGATTGAGGTTCCAGCACAAAAAGTATTCCATAGGCTGCGTCCTTCTCATGTCAATGGTGCTTTAAGAAGGTTACCTATGCTTAAAAGTCAAAAAAAACGTGAATTACAGCAGCTCCATGCATATATTTTCGAACGACTTGATGATGAATTACCGCATTTTCCATTAATTCATTGTGATAAAATAACGCTAACGGCATTAGTAGATACTTTTGATGAAGGCATGAACGAATTAATACAAACAGATACCACTTGGCATGAGGTCGTTTGGACAAAATAAAGTACGGATTGGAAAGTGGGTTATCAATGCCTACGAGCTGCCCAATTCTAAATTATGGATGGTGCGTAAGCTTTATTGTCTATATTATTTGGTGATCATTGGCGTACCAAATTTTACTACCATTGCTGATAATCCACTCCTATTATTTGATCCACCAAGTTGGAGTTTGCTGGGCGTACTACCAAGTCATTTTCCAAATTCATGGTTTTTAGCAAGTATTACGATTGGGTCGTACCTGGCTTTTGTATTACTTTTTTTTGGTATTAAGGTTCGGTGGACTAGTTGGGTGATTGCCTTTTTATTTCTAATTGGATTCAATTATAGCTACTCATTTGGTAAGATAGGGCACTCCATATTTGCCGTTTTATTCCCTTTTTTTATGGGCATTAAGGGTTGGGATAAAAGTGATTCTTCTGCAAATAATTGGGCCATTACATTTTTAGGATTTGCCTTTGTCTTTGCTATGTTTACGGCTGGTTTTCAGAAACTTTTAGGGGGTTGGTTAGACCTTTCATCTCATGCAGCACAATATCATTTTATGATTGGGTATCACTACAGAGGGCATCAGGCATTTTTGGCTAATCTTGGCTTAAATATGCCTACATTAGTTTGGGAATTAATGGATTGGTTGGTAGTTATTTTTGAAATGGGGTTTGTCCTCCTATTCTTTTTCCCCAAATTATTTAAAAAGTGGATGGTACTGGGGCTTTTATTCCATTTATTGAATTTATTAGTGCTTAATATTCCCTTCACAAGTGTGCTCCCGGTGTATTTTATATTTTTATCAATTTATTATCGTTCATCGAGTAAATTGAGTTTTATTTGGAAGGTAGTTGGGGTGATTATGGTGATAGGTTTTACCATAATGGCCTATAAAGTGGCCTACCGAAATGAGGTATATGAGCTCATTTTTGCCCCAAGTCCTTTAAAGCTGATTTTTTATAGTATTGGATTTAACCCAAAACTATGGGCTGTATTTTTTGCTTATTTACTAACAATTGGATTGTTAAGTATGGGTTTCGTTACTAATAAGTGATTTTTGGGTATATTTTCAATAAAATATGCAAAAAATGTTCAAAATTTGATATTATTTTACAAAATTTTGAAAATTCAAAATTTTCAGAAATAATTGAAATAAGCTTAAATTAGTTCATTAATGAATTTTGCTAAATATATTCAAAATAATAATTATTGAGCAACTTGCTATTTATCAAAAATTCCTTATATTTGAATAAGTTAGTTATCTTATTTTCAATCAACTGTAACTTAAGTGTAATAAGTGTAACTTTTTTTCTAATTTTTAGTATGTTGCTTTAGTTACTTTTTAAGAATTTAATTATGAAAAGATCAATCTACACTCTACCAATATGTCTCTTGTGGTCCATTCTTTCTATGGGGAATACACAGCCAATCAATCAAAAACAAGAGAATTATTCAAATCAAGATGCTTTACGACAAATCATAAAAAAAGATTTGGGAGAAGGGTTTTTGCAATTAAAAGAGGGCCTTCAAATAAGTGCACGCGACTTGTTTCAAGACTACACTGAGGCTTTTGGTATTCGCCAAGGGTTTGACGAGCTTCGATTCTCTGAAAGCAAGAGTGATGCTTTAGGTTATACCCATTATCGTTTTCAGCAATTTTATAAAGGTATTGAAGTAGAGGCTGCTGAGATGCTCGTCCATGAATTTAACGGAAAAGTGAAGTCTGTCAACGGAGATTTTGTACCTGAAATTGAGTTAGGTGTAACTCCTTCATTAACGGAAGAAGAAGCACTAAATGCTGCATTGGCATCTATAAATGCTCAAAGTTATATGTGGGAAGATGCTGGTGCGCAGGCTTTATTAAAAAAATTGGAACATGATCAACAGGCTACGTATTACCCAAAGGGTGATTTGGTAATACTTGCCTCAAACTTAGATAAGTTGATTCAGAAAAATACGTTAGCCTATAAATTTGATATATATGCAGCTCAGCCAGAGGCTAGAAAGGATATTTACATTGATGCTCATACGGGGAAGGTGCTACTTTCATTGGATCAATTAGTCCATGAAAATTATACGGGTACAGCGGAGACTTTGTGGGAAGGCACCGTTAACATGTACACCGATCATTTTGAGGGCGGTTTTCGACTCAATTTGGAAAATTACAGGGATAGTGGTGCCGACATTTTGACCTATAATGCAAATAAAACACAGCCCATTGATTTTGATGTAGTCACAGACTTTGTGGATGATGATAACCACTGGGACAATATTACTCCTGAATTTGATGAAGTGGCCCCGGGCTTTCATCATAGTGCGCAACGCACTTATGACTACTTTTTTGATATACATGGTCGAAATAGTATTGATAATGAAGGAAAAGATATGGTGGGTTATATGCACGTGGGTAATAATTGGTTTAACGCTTCATGGAATGGGAATTACATGCAGTTTGGCGACGGAGGTGGAGGTATGTTGACAACCATTGCGGTGGTGTCACACGAATTTACACATGGTGTGACAGGCTCTAGTGCTGGTTTAATTTATTCTAAAGAAAGTGGTGCGCTTAATGAGTCATTTAGTGATATTTTTGGGGTATCTGTTGAGTTTTTTGCCTTACCTGATCGCCCACGCGAGGAAGTATGGGATATTGGCATTCGGTCTCTTAAAGACCCCAAAGCTTACGGTGATCCAAATACCTATCAGGGCCAGTTTTGGCATGATACCGAGAATAATCCTGGAGATAATTATGGAGTTCATACCAATAGTGGAGTACAAAATTATTGGTTTTATTTATTATCAGATGGGGGTGAGGGTACCAATGATAATAATGATGATTATCAAGTTACCGGTATTGGTGATACTGATGCGCAAGCTATAGCTTACCGAAATTTAACAACATATTTGACTAAGACTTCAGGCTATGCCGCTGCTCGAATAGGATCAATGCAGGCTGCGGAGGATCTTTTTGGTATTTGTTCTCCTCAATTTGAGTCTGTGGTAAATGCATGGCATGCCGTGGGAGTAGGTGGTAAGCTAGATGAAGAAGATTTTGCCGTTTTAGATGTAACAGCACCTGTTTCTGGCTGTGATCTAACTAATAATGAGCATATTAAGACAGTTATTAAATATATTGGTAATTGCTCTCTCATACCAGCGGGTGAACAGCTTACAATTAGTTTTAAGATTAATCAAGGTAATCCTGTTGTTGAAAATTATATTCTTCCTAATGACTTAAATAGCGGAGATGAGTTTACCTATGAATCTTCAGCAGCATTTGATTTTTCGGATGGGGGCGATTATGATGTTGAGATGGTCATTACATTTGATGGGGATGATAATGTGCTGAATAATGAATATACTAAGCAAATTGAAAATACGAAGATTAGCGAAGACTTTGATATTGGCGTCGTAGCAGTATATCCATTGACATCTTGTAGTGTGCTATCTGCTTCTGAGACGATTTCGATTGATATTATAAATAATGGTTGTGTAGATATTGCAGCTGGTGAACCACTTTCAATTAACTATCAAATCAATGGTGGGCAAATTATTGTTGAAAATACGGTGCTTCCAGCATCTCTTGTAAGTGGTGATGTTGCCAAAATTTCGTTTAGTACAAAAGCCGATTTATCAGGTCAGGGGATGTATGAATTGTTAGCTGCTTGTAACTATAATCTGGATCCTTTGCTTGATAATAATATTTTAAATAATACAATTGCAGTTGGGCCTATAGCAGCAGGATTTACTGAAAATTTTGAAAATGGCAATGGAGGCTGGACCCATATGGCACTGCAAGGAAATGATATTTGGGAACTAGGTACCCCTGATCAGATGACATTAAATGCAGCTCATAGTGGCACAAATGCGTGGATGACTAATTTGGACGGTAATTATCAAAATATGTCAGATTTAGCCCTAATTAGCCCTTGCTTTGATATGTCCGGGTTTACACATCCCGGGATATCATTTTGGCTGCATTTTCAATTGGAAGAAGATTGGGATGGCATGATTCTTGAGTACACTACTAATGATGAGCAATGGAACAGAATTGGGGTAGAAGGATATAATAGTGAGATTTATAAAGGAAACTTGAATCTTTTAAGCCAACCTTGGTTTTCGGGAGAAAATGGCGCATGGACCAAATATAATGTATACTTACCTAGTCTAGTAGGTGAGGCCTCTGTTCGATTTCGTTTCAGGTTTGCCTCCGATCAGTTTGTCACCGATGAGGGTGTGGCAATAGATGATTTTTATGTCGGTAGTTATGAAGCCTCAGATTTTGATTTAGCGTTAACTCAGATCGTTTCTCCACATACTAGCTGTGGTTTGTCAGATGCTGAGCCATTTGTTGTTGAAATTACCAACAAGGGCATTATCGAGGATAATTTTGTATTTGATATAGCCTATAATTTTGATGGTCAGGGTGATTTTGTAGTTGAAAATTTACAAATTGACCATTTAGGTATCAATGAAACCACTCAAGTTGAGGTACCTGGGGTTACGTTTGATTTAACGGAGCCCAAAAACTATTTTCTGAGTGCAGGTGTATTATTTGACCCTGACGAGGATAATGATAATGATTATATCATCGCTATGCCTGTAAAAAGTTATACAAAAATAACTTCTTTGCCTTATTCACAACAATTTGAAGATGGAGATATTCCGGCAACTTGGTCTAAAGATCAGGCTCTAGGGTCAACCGGATGGCAATTGGGTACTTCATCGGAATTGGCAAGCGTGTTTTTCCCAGTTACGGATTTAGATGGGGATCCACTCAATCAAATCATGGCTTCAAATGACGATGTTTGTAGCTGCGATATGAGTGAAGACCGGCTGATTTCACCAGCATTTGATGTTTCGAATTATCAATCGGCCGTGCTAACTTGTAAAGCTTTTTATAATGGCTTCCAAGGGTCATCAGCATATATTAATGTAAGTTCAGATTTAGGTGAGACCTGGACTGAAATATATCAAGTACCGATTGCAGAAGATTGGCAGGATGTAGAAGTTGACCTCACCGAATATATTCAAAACGAATGCCTTATGATTGCCTTCCATCATGATGATAATGGAAAAGAAAGCGCCAGTGGCTTTGCCATTGATCAAGTTCGTATAGACCACCGACCAGATTTTGATTTAGCAGTACTTGAAGCGCTTTTACCAATGGGGTGTTTTACAGCACCGCAGAATATAAGTATTCGAGTAAAAAATGAAGGTACGCAGCCTGTCAGTAATTTTAATGTGCAATATGCCATAGATGGTGGCGATCCGGTTATCGAACTTATTTCGGAGACACTCGAAAGCCAACAAGAATTAACTTATACCTTTGATGCGCAAGCTGATCTCTCACAAGAAGGCACTTATATTTTTGATTTTGAGGTGCTTTTAGATGAAGATGAGGTGGCCGTGAATAATTCACTAAACAATGTGGCACTAAACAATGATCCCATTGCGGTTTATCCATCTACAGAGGATTTTGAGAGTGATTTGGTCTGGGTTAATGTAACCAGTGATGATACGAATTGGGAATTAAATAGTGGTGGCACCCCTACTCCGAATACAGGTCCGTCAGATGACCATACGCCGGGCCCAGATAACATTAATTATATGTATGTAGAATCCAGTGATCAAATTGGTAAAGAGGCAATTCTGCAAAGTGCCTGCTATTCAGACCTTACTAGCATGACTAACCCTTATTTCGAATTTTGGTATCATCTATATGGTTCACAAATGGGCAGTTTATCGCTTGATGTTTATAGTGCTGAGCAAGACCAATGGCATTTAGATGTGCGCACTTACGCCGGAAATCAAGGTAACCAATGGGTACGTGATGAGGTAAATTTAAAGCCATATGGTCAGGTAGTGCATTTTAGGTTTAGGGCAAATACCGGCAATGGATTTACTAGTGATATAGCCATAGATGATTTGAGTGTCTATGATGCTCCTGACAAAATAGATGTAGCTATTTTAAGTGGACCCGAATCAGGTTGTGACATCGAGAATTCAAGTGATTTGTATGTCACTATTAAAAATTTCAGCACGGGTGATGTATCTGATCAAATTACACTGTCTTATAATTTTGATTTTAATCCCATTATATTTGAAATGTTTAATGTAAACTTAGGACCAGAAGAAGAATACAAGTATTATTTAACTGCTCCTTTTAGTGTGAATGCGGGTGAGCATACCTTTATAGCTCAAATCAATATGAATGGTGATGAGGTAGCAGAAAATAATATTTTAAATGAAACTCCTTTCAAAGTTTATGATTTAGCAGCTGATATTTTTGAGGAAGAAGTTATTTATGCCTATGAGGGTAAAATGATAGGATTAGATCCTACCAAGGCATTTGAACAATTGGATGATGTGAGCTTTAATTGGAGTCCGCCAAGCCCATATGGAAATAAATGGTTTGTAACAGAAGAAGGTACGTATAAAGTTAACGCTTTTTACCCCAATGGCTGTAATTTGGGGGATTATGTTTTTGTTGATTATGAGCCAGTTCCCCCCGCTACATTCGTGGATGGAACTCATTGTGGTCCTGTATTATTAGATGCAGGTAATTTTTCAACTTATTTATGGCAAGATTTGTCAACTAATAAAACATTTCATGTAACAGAGACGGGGCTGTATTACGTAACTGTTTCTGATGCTCAAGGAAGATATACAACGTACTCTGCTTATATCGTTATTAAGGAAAATACCATTGTGCCAAAAGTAGTATTTGAGGGCTCAACGGAAATCTGTGAAGGAGAAAGCGTTGTGTTTGAAGCTGTTTTTAATGAAAACTATCAATATCAATGGTATCATGACGGTAACATGATTGATGGGGCGAAGTCTCCCACTTATGAAGCACAATTGGCCGGTTATTATCATGTTATGATTTATGAAGGGCAGTGTGAAGCTTCATCTACTCCTATTGAAGTAGTGCTATTGTCTAATCCAGGATTGTTTACTATAAATGTAGAGGGCGATTTTTGTGAAGGTGAAATGGCAACGATGGAGACCGCTTTTGAAGAAGGGTATGTATATCAATGGTACTATAATAATGAACCAATTGTAGGTGCTCAAACACACGTTTATAATACTGATCTTGATGGCTCATACTATGTAGAAGTAACAATTGGAGAATGCAAGGCTGAGTCTATGCCTGTAGATATCGTATTTTCGGCTAACCCGGTGGTACCTACAATTAATGTTTTAGGGGATGCCAAAATTTGTGAAGGAGAAAGTGTGCTATTGGAGGCTTCTTTTGTAGATGGTGTAACATATTCTTGGAGTAACGGCGTTGAAGATGCCCAACAAATTGCGGTTCAAGAAACGGGGGAATACTTTGTAACCATTACCAATGGGGATGGTTGTAGCTCGAGTTCAGAGACTGTACTTGTAGAGGTTCTACCTAATCCAATGGCGGAGCTTGTTTATAAAGATAATACCGTATTAATTGTCAATGAGGGCTATGATAACTACACTTGGTACCTTAACGAAGAGGCTATGGATCAAGTGGGTAATTCGCATGAACCTCAAGAAAGTGGTAGTTATTATGTAGATGTTGAACAAGGAAACTGCACGATAAGCTCCAATGTGGTTGAAGTCAACATCGATAATCTAATCAAAAGTAGTGCTTTGATCTTGGAAAACAACATACTGGTAAATCCTAACCCAACCAGTGGTACGTTGTTTATTGAATTAGGAGCATGGAGTAATCAAGAAGTACATGTTAAATTGATAGGTGCAAGAGGGGAAATATTACTTGATGAACAAAGTAATGGTAATGCTCAATTTTCCATCGATTTGAGTCCATTGGCATCTGGGGTTTATATGCTACAATTGGAGGATGAAATGGGGGCAAGGTATCATGTTAGAGTGGTAAGGGAGTAACAAATAGGCTAATTTTTGAATAAAATTTGCCTACTTTGTTCAAATTAGATGGGCGTCACATGATAACTTTATCTAAAATATGGTCATGAAAGCGGATACATTAGTAAAACAATTCGAATTTTTGCAAAATTTTGAAATTTCAATAAATTCTGAAATTTTAATAATTATTGAAACTTTATAAATGGATAATAAATAATGCGGGCTAGGAGAGTTTACCTATAATTTGAAACTTATCAAATATCCTATCGGTATGTGGTGCGTCTGCTAGCTCATTGGTTAAATCTTGACCTGCCCAATGCTCATAATGTTTACCGTTTTTCCATAGCCTTGACCTGCTAACATCATAGATATTTCCGTTGTAGGCAAACCATATTTCCTCACGGTCTTGACCGTTCCTTAATGCAAGCTGACTTCGGGTATATGTTGGTAAGTTGCCCATATATTTGATTTTAATTGGGTTACCAATTCAATAGTTTTTCTTCCTCTTTCTTTTTCTTAAATCTTAATCCATTAATCAGCTCACCAAAAGTATCGAAACTTTCCGTATACATCATACTAAAGCCGGCGGTCATGCTAGCTTCATTTGTCTTAGTGGCAGGGTTATAGCTGTTGTAATTAGCTCGATTATATACTTTTACACGGAGTTTACCGTCTTCTGTAAGCAAGTATTCCGCTGTCCAGTCTCCAATTAGCCCTACATCGCTATCGGTCTGGACACCACCATCGCGTGTTATTTTCAATCTGCCAAATGTATAACCAATGCGCATCTGAAACGTATTAAACGAATCCCCATCCATGGCACCTAAATCTACATAAAGCTCTAAATTTTCATCAATTTGACCCAACATATAACTTAATTGATTCGAGAATATCTCACTTAAGCTGTTGCCAATGGCTAGACTGCCGTTTGTGCCAGAATTATCATCAGGAGCTAATTGTCCCATGAGCAATAGACTACCTGCCTGTTTGTAAAGCTCTTGATCATCACTATTAATTCTTGCCTTAAAACTACTAATGGCCGCTTCAAGTGAGTATGTTTCCCCATCAACCAAAATAGTGGCGGGATAATTTGAAATCGCAATATCAAAATCGAATTCTGGTGATAACATGGGCCCTTCCACAAATAACTTAACAGTGGTAGGGTACCTTCTAGTGAGTGCTGGGCTGCTACTTGTTGTATTTTGGGTAACAATGGGGGCCACCGAAGCCATTAGGTTATAATGTGCTTCGATGCTCATCTCAGCCTTGTACGGGTCATCATACCATGAAATCTTACTTCCTGGCTGTATATCAAATTCTTTATTAATTAAATTATACATCGTGAAATTGTAGCCACCCTTCTCAAACACATAATCACCAAACATTTTAAATTCACCTTTGGTATCGATCTCCAGTTTGATTTTGCCATTCCCGCGCCCCCTAATAATATCCCCGGTTTTGATGTCAAAGATGATTTCACACGCTGCATCTGGGGTTATATCCAAATCAAAATCTAATTTTAGGTTTTTGAACTCATCCTCCGAGTTAATTCGATATTTTGTTTGTACAGAATCACTTCGGTTTATAAATTGGATAAATTCATGAGTGCCTACGCCCCCATCTTCCTGAACTGGTATAAATATATGTGTTCCAGACTCCGTTGTTGCTGTAGCACTTATTGTTAGGTTTTCCATGGCGCCTAGCATATTCATTCTACCAGAAACTACGGCTGTGCCATAGTACAGTTTATTATGTTTCGCATTGGTTTTAAGTACAGTAAATTCATCAAACTCGCTGCTTAGATCCAACACAAAATGGGAGAACCCATCATGGAAAATTCCGCCATTGAGATAAGCCTCATTATTCTCTTCATCTCTTAATTGTAAGTTTCGAACCCCAATTTCATTTTCTTCAAAGATAAACTGACCATCAAATGTATAATTGGTGTTGAGGTAATTAATAGTAATACTACCTGCATTAATTTCTCCCTTTCCGAGCAGTACAGGGTAACTTGGTTTACCAAGTATTTGAATGCTTCCGTTGGCGTAACCTTGTAAGTTGCTGATGTATTTATTTAAAAATGGACTTAAAAACGATAAATCAGTATGGTGGAAGGAGACGGTCAGGTCAAGTTGGTTATCTTCCTCTTTAGGAAAAATAAAACCTTCAATATCAATGAGTTTTTTTTGTTCGCGAATAAGATTAAGCCCAAGACCAACCCGCTCATTTTGTTGATCCCATTTTGAAATTCCAAATAAATCACCTAAATGTACTTCATTTATACCCAATTGATCTATCCAAAACTCACTTTCAACAATCAAATCAGCAAGTTTATTGCCATAAAAGCTGGCTGCACCATCTATTTTTCCTTTAAATTCTAATGAAGTAAGTGGATTTAGTTGAGCTAAATCAAAATCTTGAACATCCAATACCAACGATTGTTGATCTGATTCAGATAAGGTGCCATCTAGTAATAAGCTCTGATTGTTATGAAATAAATATATATTTTCAATCGTAATGTCATCTTTTCTTAAGTGAATAGCGTTATTGCGTTCCAGTTGCCAATATTTCCCTAAAACCATAAAATTCGAAGGTTTAAAATGAATTTTTGTTTCAGGTGCTAAAAAATCAACCTCCCCAAAGATATTAGCAAAATGATTTTGCTTTTTTTGTTGGAGGTAGGTACTAAAATCAACATGATTTTTATCCCAAATTACCTCAATTGTAAGGCTGTCACTATCGACTTTCTCTGAATATTGTTGCGCTTGCGAATGGATATAAGCCATAGCAAGTACATTGGTGCTATCGGCTACTTTTGAGGTGTTAAGGTCAACAACATTCTTTCTAAACATCATTTCTTGATATTTTATAGTATCAATTTCTGAATAAAAGTTAAAAATTGATGTATTTCCGTAAATAAACTCACCTTCAAGCTTTGAGTGATTACCTATATACCATTGTTCATCAAATAAATTTACAATGGGGTTAATATTGATAAGTTCTCCACTAAAACTCATTCGGTATGGAGTTTCATCTCGCAATTGTTTATTATCATAATAGGTACGTAGTTGGCTGCTGTCATTTTTAAATAAAAGGGCATATTCTTTCCATAATTGCCTGCTATCTCTAAATAAATCTTCAAACATAAAATTCCCATTTATTTTAAGATTAAGATGCTCCGAATCAATAAGTATGTTTCGTTGGTTTAAACTCTTTTCGGAGGTAATATGTAGTTTGTTGATATCGAGAGGGCGCTGATCATATTCTAAGTAAGTATTAAAAATATCTATTCGTCCATTAATGCTATCTAACTGAAATCCAGCAATATTTGCATTGATATTGCTTTTGGCAAAAAATTCTTTTTTCGTTAAATTGAGTTTTTGACCGTTTAATGTATCTAGCCTAGCTTGCAGTATGAGCTCATTTTTTTTGTTTCTTAGGTCTAAGGTGGCATTGGCATCAAATTGCAAGTTGGGATCATCAATCTTTAATTGCCCTTCAAAGAAGGATTTAGAAAATTTACCATCTGTTTTGATTTTTTTATAGTTATAATTTTTAAATCCAAACTTTGAAATGTTGGCATTTAATTGGAATCGTGCGTTTTCAATGCCCAATCCTATACCATCTATTTCCCCATCCATACTAATGTTTTGGACTAATTTTGGTAGGCCAATAAAGGTTCCAATTTTAAAATCATTTGTTTTGAGCCACCCAAAATAGGTTGACTTGGCTTTGTCTTTTTCTAATTTAAGGTGAATATCTGTACTTAGGTCGCCGAGTTTTGTTTTAAAATCTCCTCTGGCAGTGAAGTCTTTCAAAAATCCAATAAACTTTCCATTAAACTTTACGGTTCCGAGCACCATTAAGTCAGATAAATAATCTTTTTGGAAATAAGGTTTTAGATCTTCTGGGTTTAATTTGGCACTATATATTTTGGTATCAACAAACATATTATCAATTTCAGGAAGGCCAAAAAACTTAAATAACCCACCTACCTGGCTATGTCTACCAAACCTAAGCTCAAATTTATCTGTATTAAATTTTCCAATTTTACCTTCTAAATGCCCACTTAGGTAGTAATTATCATTTATTTTTTGAAAATAATTGGCAAATAACCCCAAGTCTTTACTATGAATTTTGGTCATTTCAAAATTTGCCTCGATCTGCACACTATCGATAAAGTTACTAAGATTTTGCATAGTCGAGTAGTTGAAATGTACTTGCTTGGTGAGGTGGCTTTTACCTATGTACAAATCAAGTTCATCAAACTTCATAGCTTGTTGAGAAATACTAAATTGTGTTTGTAATTTTTGTATGCGTAAATCGGTTTGTAGGTCTTTTGTTTCTAATTGATCGATATTTATTTGAAACGTATCGTTTATTACGAGTAAATTAGTTGCAGTAACATGAATGGAATCAAGTTTAAAATGAAAATAGTCAAATTTGTCTTCGATAAGTGGTTTACGGGAATCATGCATTCGAAACTGACAATTATTAAGCTTAATCTCTTCCACCATAAAGGGCATACTACCTGCAGAGTCCTTTTTCTTTATGAGTTCTTTTATGTTTTTAACCAATATGTTGATATTCCAATCATCTTCATCGCGTAATAAATTAAAATAAGCTCTAGTAAGCTCAACTTGATCTAGTTTGATTTCTTTTTTTTGACGAATGATTTGTAATAAATCAAAATCAGCATCCAATACTTCAACTGTAAGTAACAATGAATCTGCTTGATCGTGCACCTGGATATCCTCCAGATATATCTCATCTAACCACCTGAGACTCACATAACCAATTTCAATATTAAAGCCAATTTTTTTCGACAACTCATCGTTTAAATAACCCACTAATCTGGTTTGTACGGGTGGTAGTTGAATACAGAGTAAAAAAATAATTATAGCAAGCAATGCATAGGCAATGAGTTTAAAGCCAACTTTAAGGCTTTTTTTAGTAACTTGCTTGATTAAATTTTTACTTTTCATTAATTATGAATTCAACCATACTTGCCATAGAAAGTTCGTGTGATGAAACCTCTGCAGCTATTGTTCGAAATGGCAAAATTTGCTCTAATATAATTTATACGCAAAAGATTCATGAAAGTTTCGGAGGTGTGGTACCTGAGCTTGCTTCTCGGGCTCATCAATTAGCCATTGTTCCGGTTGTTCATGAAGCGTTTCAACAGGCAAATATAAGCAAAAACGAGCTAAATGCCGTAGCTTTTACACAAGGCCCCGGTCTATTAGGTTCACTTGTGGTTGGTTCATCCTTTGCCAAAGGCATGGCTTTATCGCTCAATTTGCCTTTGATTGGCGTAAATCATATGAAAGCACATGTTCTGGCCCATTTTATAGATGATCCGATGCCCAAATTTCCATTTATTTGTTTAACCGTAAGTGGCGGACATACACAGCTTGTACTGGTAAAGGATTATTTAGAAATGGAAATAATAGGTCAGACGCAGGATGATGCAGTGGGTGAAGCATTTGATAAAGTTGCTCGTATGCTGGGTTTGGGATACCCAGGAGGCCCTCCAATTGATAAGTGGGCTAAATCTGGAGATCCAACAAAGTTCACCTTTCCACATACAAGTATGCCAGCGTTGGACTATTCCTTTAGTGGTATTAAAACTTCTGTACTGTATTTTTTAAAGGATCAATTGAAGCTTCATCCCAATTTTATTAAAGAAAACCTGGCTGATTTATGTGCTAGTATACAGCATGTGTTGATTAGCATGCTACTTGATAAATTATCGTTGGCCATACAAAAACATAATATAAATCAAGTAGCCATTGCGGGTGGTGTATCGGCTAATTTTAGTTTAAGAGAGCGTCTAAAGAAATTGGCGGTAAGTAACAACTGGCAGGTCTTTATACCAAAATTTGAATATTGTACTGATAATGCTGCAATGATTGCCATGGCAGCGCATCACATGTTTAAATGCCAGTTGATTTCAAATTTTAAATTGAAACCAATGCCTAATTTAAGAATAGAATTATCCCAAAATAAGCAATAGAATCTCTATTGCCTTTTTTGGGAATATAGCTCCCTTTAATCATAATTATTATGCATGTTATGCATGTACATTAAGAAGTTAAAGTCTGACACAATATATTACATGGATAGGTATTATGTTGGGCTAATCAGACCGGATAATTGTTTTGAAATACAATCAATTCTTTGTAACATTGAATCTCAGGCTATGACAAATAAGAATCATTTTACACGCCATTTTTGGTTTTTTATGAAAAATAACAAGTAACAAAACTCAAATGAAGAATTTTTTATTGAAAGTTGATAAATCAAATTTTAGAACACGAACAATTTACTTCCATTTTGATAATGATTCAAATAAGGCTTCAGCCATGTCGATTTTTAGATCTATTGGCCA
>JAUIFR010000047.1 GCA_030430325.1 Bacteroidia bacterium
CTCCATCTTTAGACCTTAGTTTGTTTAACGATTTTGTGGTACTTTCGTTTTGGTCCCGAACAAGATTTGCTGGTTTGGAAATGAACTTGATGGTTTCAACAGATTATGACGGTGTTAGTGATCCGGCTACTGCCACTTGGGATGAGCTAGATGGCTACTTCCCAGCTATTGATACAGATACCTGGACGGAGTCACCAGAAATTGATATAACAGCGTACAAGCAGAATGGTGTTTACATTGCTTTCCAATATTTCTCAAATATCGATGATGGTGCTGCACGCTGGACGCTTGATGATATAGTAATCAAAAATGCAGTGGACGGGCCTGCTCCCTTTATTGTGACTTCCCTAGACCCGTTGGAGGATTGGGACTTTGGTTTGGTCAATTATCCGGCTGCTTCTTCAAGCAAATCGTTTACCTTTGATGCATATAATTTTCAAAATGAGCTAACACTTACTGCTCCTACACACTTTGAGTTTTCAAAAAATAATATCGATTTCTCTGAAAATATTAATTATGTAGTAAATGATTTAGATAATCAACAGCAAGTTTATGTTCGACTTAAGCCATTAAATGATACGAAGGCCTTTTATGCAGGTGGTGTAAACTTTACGAGTGCTAATTTCGATGACGACAGAGGGTATTTCTCAGGTAAATCATTCGAAAAATCAAACTCCTTTGATATTGTTACCTGGAATATTGAGTGGTTTGGTGATGGTGGTAATGGGCCTGTTGATGATAACTTACAATTACAAAATGCTATAGCTGTAATGCAACAGCTTGATGCAGATATTTATGCGGTTCAAGAAATTGCTGATGATGCACAGTTTGCCAATTTAGTAGCAGGCTTGCCTGGATATGAGGGGTTATGCTCTGATACCTATTCGTATTATTTTGATGGTCCCACTGGACAAAAAGTGTGTTTTATTTATAAAGCAGCTACAGTAAACATAGTTGACTCAGAATCTTTATTTAAGGAATTTTTTGAAGGATTATTAGATAATTCTGAATCACTTCCAGATTATCCTGTTGATGATGATAAATTTTGGGCAAGTGGTCGCCTTCCATTTATGATTACAATAGATGCGACAATAAATGGTAAAACAGAGCAAATTAAATTGATAAATGTACACGGTAAGGCAAATACTGACCCTCAATTAGATAGTTATAATAGGAGAAAGTATGATGCAGAGTATCTAAAGGATTATTTGGACGCCAATATGCCTGACGAGAATATAATTCTTATAGGCGATTTTAATGATGATCTTGATGTGTCAGTAGCCGATATTAATCCGTCTCCAGCTTCTGCTTATGAAGCATTTGTAAATGATAACCAAAATTATTATTTATCAACATTAGTGTTGAGTCAAGCGCATCTAAAATCTTATGTCTTTAAAGATAATGTGATTGACCATATCATAATGAGTGATGAGATGTCGTCTAAATTTTTAGAGTATTCTCCGAAGGTTATTATTCCATTTGATATGGTAAATGGGGTGTACGATCAAACTACCTCTGACCATTTACCCATCATGATCAACTTGGATTTGGAGCAACTAAATGGTCCACTTCCTGTTGAATTAGCCGAGTTTAATGGTAGATTAATGCCAAATAACACCATTGAATTGAGTTGGGTGACTGTAAGTGAGCGAAATAATGATCATTTTATATTAGAACGATCAAATGATGGCGTGAATTATTATGAAATGGCCAAAATTGATGGCCATGGTACCACTAATAACGTCACGCACTATAGTCATGTAGATTTTAATCCGGTACCAGGAAGTAACTATTACCGGTTATCACAATTTGATATAAATGGGTCAGTAACGATTTTCCCGATTGTAAATATTACTTATGGAGCTAAAGTGCATACCGTATTGTACCCTGTTCCAGTGAGCCCTCCGAATAGAGTTCATCTTAAGGGAAGTAAATTAGCTCAATTAGATAAGATTGTCTTATTGGACGCAGTTGGAAAACGTGTAAAAGAATTTGATGTTCATATTGACACCATTGATTTAACTAGTGGTGTATATTTTGTAGAATTAAATTATCTCGATAATACAAAGGAGGTACTTCGAATGATTGTCGAATAATTGCAAGGTTAGATAAATAAACTTTCAAGAAGCCATTAGAAATAATGGCTTTTTTGGTTTATCCACTTCAATATGGTTATCTCAAAGCAGATTCCCTTTTGCCTATTTCATTTTATTTATAATAATAATTTACACAAATAATCGAATCAATTGGAGCTTTTTATATTAATAATATTATAAATTATATTTTAAAATAAACTATTAAATTAATTAATATATATTAAACAATATAAAATATTACTTTTCTGATAATAAATTATGTGTAATTATATATTAGAATTTATAATCATTCAGACCAATCAAATTTGAATCAATTTTACGGAATGTCGGTATTATTTTTTAAGCAATAATCGCCCTTCTTGATTTTGTTGGTCAATTACTTTGAGTAAATAGGCTCCTTGTTTGAGGTTTTGAGTTGGAAGGGTGACAGACATGGCGTTATCTATGTAAACATATTTTGAAAATACCTTCTGACCTCTCATATCTATAATTTCGATTATTAACTCCCTATTAGCATATTTGGAGTCATTAAAGGATAAAAAAAGTTCACTATTTGTAACGGGATTCGGATATAATTGAAAATCTAATGCTTCGTTGTGCATATCATTTATGGCTAAAATAGTTCCGTTAGACAATGTTACCAGTAAGAAATTATTATCTTCCTCAAATTTCACTTGACTAGGAGCATGACTAACCGTAAAGCTCAAACTATAATAGGTATTTATTCCTAAATCATCAATGGTCCAAGTAACTGTATCGTTACCTTGGCTGATGGGTAAAGTTATCATCCCTTGCTCACTTACCGGATCAGTTATAAAATCTTGACCACTTTGTGCATCGCTACCAGATAGTGTTATTAAGAGCTCACCGTCATTGTGGAAAGGCTTATCGGCTATTAGGTGAATGGCTGTTGTATTGCCAGTGGATTTAATTACAGCGTTACTCAAGTCAATATAAGTAGTATTTGCTTGGTCAAACCTAGGGTACCCGCTACCCATGGTATTTGATCTAACATGATGCAAATGACCTGATCGAATCAGATAATCGCGAACTTCAATATTTGATAAGTGAGGGTTTGCTTGCCAAAAGCCAGCAGCAAGACCTGCCACTAACGGCGCAGAGAATGATGTTCCATTACTCTCAACTATGTTACCACCTGGGTCACCAATTACTGTATTCTGGCCAACGGCTACTAGCTCTGGCTTAATTCTACCGTCAGCAGTAGGGCCGATGCTACTAAATGAGGCTAAGCTCACATCTGTATCTATGGCTCCGATTGCAAGTGCATTTTCAGCATCTGCTGGTGGTGCAATGTGTTGCCACGCATTGTTTCCTTCATTCCCAGCACTACAAACGATGAGCATGCCCGTTTCAAAGGCAAGCTTTGCTCCAAGGGTGATGATGGCCGTTTCGCCATTCATTTGTTCATAAGTATAGTTCATAGCCTCATCATCAAAATCATAATAATTTAATGAGGTGTTAATGATGTCAACCCCAGCGCTATCTGCCCACTCTGCTGCAAAAATCCAATTATATTCCTCAATTCGGTATTCACTTGAAACATCTTCAGTCACAAATAAATAGTAATTAGCAGATGGTGCAGTACCAATAATATCGTCCTGATCAGCCGCCATACAAGAGAGTACAAGCGTACCATGTGAGCTATGCTTATAAATTTCATTGCCACCATTTACGAAGTCACGGGTAACTTTTAATCGCCCTTCATCACGCATCTTGGCTAGAAATGGGCTTGTATTTGTGCCAATAAAGCCGGCATCAAATACGGCAATTTGCATGTCTTCTCCTCTATATCCCTCTAAATGCATTTTGTTTGCACCTATTAGTTCATTTTGAATGGTGGTATTCTTGCCAGCCACCTTTGATGTTGATAGTGTTTGTTTCTTTTTCTTTGTTCGGGCATTCTCTCCTAGTTTGCTGCCAGGTGCCACATAATGAACGGAATCTATAAAATCCAGTTGCTTTAGGGTTCCTAATAGGCTCTCATCCAGCTGGATAAGCACGGCATTAAGCCATTTACTCTTATAAAAAATTTCGGCACCTGCTTCATGTATTTGACTAATATAATTCGGGTCAACGGGGAGGTCCTCACTACGTATATCTATATTTTGATTCGCTCTACGAGTAATCGCCCGCTCTGATAAAAATTCTTCAGGCTTTTCGGTAGTATACTGTACATTAGCTTTGTCCGTAAAGTAAACCATATATCGATTTACCTGAGCAAACGTGGCTTGAACTAGTATTATGCCAAATAAAAAAACGATATAATTGGTCCGTCCTAACATTGAACAAATTGATGATACAATATAATAAATTAAAGCAAAAATTGCAAATTATTTTATAAAACTGACATTAAAACCAGTCTTTTAATTTCTTTTTAGCTTCTTCTTTTAGTTTTTCAGCTTCTTTCTTGGCTTGTTCTTCGGCTTCTTTTTGCTTTTTTTCTGCTTCACGCTTAATTTTATCAGCTTCTTCTTGCGCTTTACGTTCAGCTTCCTTTTGCTTTTCTTCTAGCTCTTTTTTGGCTTTATTTTCTAATTCTTTCTTTTGTGCATCCACTTGTGTATTTATATTTTCCTTTTCAGCATTAAGTTTACTTTCAATGGCGCTTTTTGCAGCACCGGTAGTACTTTCTCCAGCACCTGTACTCAAAAGTTTAAATTGTGGTTCATCGTATGTACCAAGCAAGTTTAAATTTATTTTTACCCTAGAAGAATTTCCATCACCACCACCAATAGCCGCAAGTCCCTGATTGATGGCCTGGCCAACTGCACCAGCATCCATATCTGCTTTAATGATGTAGTCTAAGGATCCATCTACACCTTGGCTACCTCCTAGATTCATATTTGACTCACCGAGCATTACATCAAATGGATCGGTAAAGATGCGTCCATTTTTGATCTCTGTTATGAATTTAAAGCCTAACTTATTTAAATTACCTCCTGATAAGTTACTTACTAATCCATTCACTAATTTATTCTCTTTGTTGGCGGTGGCATCTAAGATTTCAATAGGTCCACCTCCTAAGATTGACTCATATTTGGGGTTCATATGTTCATCAAATGCTCCTTTTAAGCGCAAACTAGTTGAAAATTTCCCCGTAAAAGCTTGGGCAATAGGTGCAAATTTCTGTACTGTGGTAAAAGCTGCGTAAGATTTAGGTATGGAGAGTTCCTTAATATCAATTCCAAAGTCAAATTTTGGCTCTAATTTATCCCTACTATCATAGGTGCCTGTCATGGCAAATTGCCCTCCTAAAGTGGCAAAAGCTAATTTCTCCATGCGCAGTATGCCATCACGCATGATGATTTTGCCATGAACATCATCAAGCTTTTTATCTTCATAAAGAACCTTATCAATATTGGCCATAAACTCGAAGTCAATTGTCGTCGGAATTTGAACGGCCTCCATGGCAGTTGAATCTTCTCCAGTAGCAGTTGCAGCTCCCTCTTCTTCTTCACTCATCCATTCATTGGCATTAAATAAAGTGGCTGTATAATTCATTTTACCTCTTAAAACTTCATTTTCCTTAAATATATATGCGATATAATTCTCCAGCTTACCATCAATCTTCATATCGCTCTCTCCTAACTGCCCAACAAACTGGCTCAAGGCAATTTTCTTAGGATCGAAATTCATTTTGGCAGATTCAATACTGAAAGGAACAGCTAAATCTGCACTTTCGTAGTTGAAATCGGTGATCTCCATGCTGCCGCTTGTAGGTAATTGATCATATTTTTCCGCTTCGAGTGCTGACATTTTACCTTGCGATGTAATATTGGCCAAGATCATTCCCTTGAGTGCCATTCCTTCTTGAGGAAAGACTTTGGTGATTTTTTCAAGATCAATACCACCATTAATAGCTACGTCCCAAGTATAATCATCTAAGTTCTCTAAATTTAATGTGGCCTCAAATGGCTGCCCATCCAAGAGCATATTGAGTTTGCTTACGGCTACCTTTGTATCGGGTAATTTGCCTGTTTCGTTTATAATTGCTGATGCCAAGGTTAAATTTTCGATGGGCATTGGGAATTCTGCTGATTTAATAAACCCATCACTTAGGCTCATGTTCATATTAATTTTTGGGAATTCTCTAGTGAGTGTATCGTATTTGCCTTGAGCTTGAAGGTCAAAAGCATAGTTTCCTTTTAATGTGAGGCCTTCGACAGGATAAAATTGACTGACTTGTGCCAAATCGAGCTTGGCTTCCACATCTGCATCTACGATCATCTGACCCAAATTTTCGATTAAAACTCGCGCTTGAAGAGGGTTGTTGCCCATTTTTAATGCAAAATTTGAGATATCAATTTTGGTATTATCGATCACGCCGTCCGTATTATCAACGCTCAAGTTGAGATTTACATCCGTTACAGATGTAGGTAAGTCCGGAAAGTGGAACATGCCCTCCTGCACCATTAAATTCACCTGAAAGGCTGGTAGGTTGGTAGAGTCATACAGCCCACTAACATTTCCATCAAAGCTTAAGTTGCCTGCTGCCTCTAGGCCATTATAATTTTCCATAAAGGCACCTGGGATCAATGAAAGTAAACTTTTAAAGGTGTTATCTTTGGCAGCAAATGTTAAATCAAGCTGCATGGCTTCCTGCAAAAGCTGAATAAATCCATCAAAGCCAAATTTAAACTCATTGATTTTGATAGTATTTTCCTGAAAAGTATACTTACTATTAGGCAAATCCATGTTGAGATTGATGCTCATATCAATAGCTTTTTTGCTTACAAGTGCCGATCCATCTTGCCAATAACTTAAGCTATCAATAGTAGTGGTGGTTTTCATATCAAACACTTGTTGGGCAAAATCCCCTTTACCATTATGGTTAAGCCCCTCAACCTCAGCCTTCATTTTACCTGCTCGATCATCATAGGTGATGTTTCCGTTTTTGATCACCCAACGGTCTATTACCATCTCAAATTCTGAGCTGCTAGAGCTCGTTTGAGCTTCAGGTTCAGTAGATTCTTTGGCAATATCATAATTGGCTTTACCATTTTCGTGCACAATAACATGTATGTTTGGATTATCCAAAATGATTCCCTTTAGATAAACCCTGCCAGAAAACAAACTTTTTAAGCCTAATAGTACCTTAAATTGTTTGACAGAGACTAAAGTATCGCCCTCGAACTCATCAATGCCTACTACACCAAAATCTTCTAAAGAAGCTGAAATATATGGAAAATGCCGAAAGGCATTCAGACCGAAATCCTCAAAATATACCTGAGCATTAACTGATTCGTTGATAGCGGTAGCTACTTTTTCTTTGATGGTGCCTTTAAAAAATATGGGTAGCAACGCTAGCAATAAAATAATTAATGCAAAAAAACCTCCGATGATATAAAGTATCTTTTTCATTGTACTATGGCGTTAATATGTTTATCGTTAAATTTCACAATAAAATCATGCGATCCAAAATAATCATGCAAATTTTATTCCGAAAATAAGTTTTGAGGTGATTTTAATTGAAGCTTCGGCCTGGTTTTATATTTATTTGCTGTGGTTGTTTTGATTGTATTTTGCAGAATTTGTTTATTTTTATTTAAAAATTTGAATGTATTTTGCCAAATATATTGAATTTTTGACTCTCATAACGATACTTTGATAAATAATGCGAGCTAAATAAGGTTACGTTATTAAAAATGATCAAATTTTGCTAATTACGTTTAAAATCTATAAAAATTTAAGATTGGCATAATTTTTTTTGTACCTTTCCCCCACAAGCTGGCTTATCGCTGCCAATTCGTTTGGGAGAGGAAAGTCCGGACAGCATAGGGCGCCATGCTTCCTAACAGGAAGGCATTTGCTTCTAGTAAATGACAGCTAGTGCAACAGAAAGTATACCGCCAGTAATTTATTATTGGTAAGGGTGAAAGGGTGGAGTAAGAGCCCACCGCTCAGTTGGTGACAACTGGGGCTGGTAAACCTCATGGGCTGAAAGATCAAATAAGTGTAGCTTATGGCTTAGCCATGAAGAGCGGCCCGCTCTATTTCGATTCGAGAGCTGCATGGGTGGATTGTTAGAGGTAGTTGGTGACAGCTACCCTAGAGAAATGATAAGCATTTTCACTTAAGAATTTACAGAATCCGGCTTATAGGCTTGTTAAACCCCCGATTTTGGGGGTTTTATTTTACTTTCCGAATGCCTCAATGGCATAATCGAGCTTGGTAGAGAATACGGGGAAGCTAATTTTTGCCATGGCAAAGAAACCTCGATTAAGGATGCCTGGCCTGTACCCAATTTCTGCACCATATGACCAACCAAATTTCCGGTTGAATTTACCTTCCATGCCAACACGCCCACCAATGAAAAGGGTCTTGACATTTTCAGTAGAAAACTTGGTATCTTGATAATAAATATCATCAAGACTTATATAGGGAGCAATCATAATATCAGCATAGGCCGTAAACATGAGATCATTCACTAATGTGCTGTATCCTTTGTCAGGTTTAATCGCCAAATTTTTTATTAATGCGAGTGATGCGCCTACAAAAACACTAGCTACGTATAAGTTAGAGTATATATAGAGGTTTTCGTTAGGCGGGATATAATCTTCGATTGGGGTGTTATTCTCATCAACTAATTTAATATCTTTTTGACCATCAATCGCTCTGCCCAAATCCGTAGTGGTATCAAAATAGATGCCACCAAGTCGTGCACCATAAATTTTACGAACTTTTGAGGGTATAATGGTATGTTTTGGAACTGTGGAAGCCCATTTTCTCCCCTCGTATCGGCTCGAGTACAGTATCATTTTTGTTTCAGTACTTTGCTCGCGATCAATAATGTGATAGGTGCCACCTAGTTCATAATAATTAAATACTTCGGGTGTATTTTCAATACCTTCATTTTTGGAGGCCAAATCTCTTGCAAAATCAAGTGACTTAAGCCAAGGCTTGCGAGCATGAGCAAAAAAATCTAACTTTTTATTCATGTAATACTGAGCCTGTATACCAAAACCAAGGTTCACGTTACTGGTAAATAACTCACCATAAAGCGGTTGAAAATGAACGAAAAGTGTGCTTATATCATAAGGATCATCATAAACCTCTTCATAAGTAATCGTTTCGGGCCCCTTTCGGCCTAATTGAGCACAAGCTTGGTAATACCCTATCAACAAGCATAGGATCAAAAAAATCGGTTTCCCCACAATTGACTGCATATAAAAACTCATTCTCTTCAAATATACAAAATATGCGGCAGTTTTATGTTAAATGATTGTGCATTGCAAAATTTATCAGTAAAATTTTAGTAGTTATCTATCTAAATTAACATAAATTGTAAAATTACTTCTAAAAAATTACATCAATAGAACTTTAAAATTTATAGACTTAGATTTGATAAATAAATGTTAATCAATTTATAATCAACATATTATTAGAATAGTTATCAGCTATTGTAGACATTTCTTCTCCAGAAGTTATTGAATTTGTGGTCGAAAAATCGATGGTGTATGGATTTTTGAATATTTCAGCTAAATTGACACTAATGGTGATCTCTTCTGAAGTATTATTATTAAAATTTAATGGTTTTAAATTACTATTTATGGCATTAAATGTAAAGGACTTATAGTTTCGGTCAAGCCCAATATGAAAAACGAGTGGTGAATTATTATCTTGATTATCAGACCACTGCCCCTCAAGTAATAAAAACTTATAGCCTGTATTCCAATTCCAGGCCATTTCATTGGCAGGATCTAAGGCCCCAAGGTGATCAAGCGCATGATTACTAACGTTATCAACTCCAATAGCAAACTCCAATTCATTAAATGCTGTGTTGGGTAACCCCGATAGATTGATCGTATTACTTTGATCATTTTGAGAAACTATAACTAAATGGTAGCTGTCAGGCTCAATCCAATATTCACCGGTAGTCGAATTTCTTAATCTTATATTACTCAAGTAATACTTAAATTGATCGACCGAGAAAGATTGGCCTAGTTCGTTTTGATAGTTTTCATGTAACAAGAAGGGTTGGCCATCAAATTGGTGGTCTAATGTTATTTTAAGGCTATTTGATGGAGAATCAACCGATTTTTTGCATGAGGTTATTACACCCAAAACAAACAAAATGTACGCGTAGGCCTTAATTGACATGAAATGCATTAGTTTTTTACAAATATAGTTCTTAATTAGTGGAATTTAAAAGTAAATGACAAATTGCACCTTGTTTTTGTACTCAAATAAACTTTTTTGATATGAATAGGAATATTATTTTATTTTTAGGCCTAATAATTTGTAGTGTAAATTTATCAGCTCAGAGTGTAAATATTCCTCTTAAACAAGATTACCTGCATCGTCTTGACCGTTTTGAAATCAAAAATGGTCAATTTGCCTCTACTTTTTATACGTCAGTGAAGCCCTACCGGCGCGATGCCAGTATTTATTTTGTAGATAGTCTTAAATTGGATGGTTTGTCCAGGGCTGACCAATTTAATCAAAGTTACTTACGCGATGATAGTTGGGAGTGGATTAGTGATGAGTCCTATAAGAGTAAAAAGCCAATTTTTAATGCCATATATCGTACAAAATCAGATTTTTATCATGTTGCAACGAATGATTTTGATTTGCATATTAACCCTGTTCTTAATTTAACCGGTAGCTTTGATACGCAGGATTCACTTACACCTTATCAAAATACGAGGGGTATAGAGCTACGTGGGATGATTAAGCGTAAACTTGGTTTTTACAGTTATATTGGTGAAAATCAGGCCATTAACCCGGCGTTTGTGCGTGACTTTACAGACTCTACTCGTGTGGTGCCACATGAAGGTTTTTGGAAAAATTTTAAAGAGAATGGCGTAGATTATTTACATGCTCGAGGTTATATAAGTTTTGATGCGATCGATGCCATTAATTTTCAGTTTGGGCATGATCGGTTTTTTATAGGTAATGGTTATCGTTCGCTGATTTTATCAGATTTTTCACCTTATTATCTCTTTTTAAAGATAAATACAAAAATTTGGAAGTTTAATTACACGAACTTGTTTACAGAGATGCGTGCGGATGCTAAAGGTAGTCAAACAGGGTCCATCGCAGATAGGTATCCGAAAAAATACGTGGCGCTTCATCATTTGAGTATCAATATTACAGATTTTTTAAATATTGGATTTTTTGAGACTGTTTCATTTGGTCATGCAGACTCACTTGGTGTCAATCAATTTAACTTAAATTATTTAAACCCCATAATTTTTTATAGAGCTGTTGAACATCAGGCCGGTAGTCAGGATAATGTGAGCCTTGGTATGGATTTTAAACTGAATTTTGCTCGGCATTTTTCGGTTTACGGTCAGTTATTGTTTGATGAGTTTTTATTGGCAGAGCTACGGTCTGGAAGTGGATGGTGGGCCAATAAATATGGAATTCAGCTCGGTGGGAAGTATATAGATGCCTTTGGTATATCAAATTTGGATTTACAAGTTGAGACTAATATGGTTAGACCTTACACGTATGCCCATTTTTCTGAATATTCTAATTATGCTCATTATCGGCAGCCGATTGCTCACCCTTTAGGTGCTAACTTTGAAGAATACTTGGGGATAATTCGGTTTCAGCCAATGGGTCGGCTATTTTTAACTGCCAAATTTATATATGCTAAATATGGCTTGGATCGTGATGGGCTAAATTATGGTAAGGATATTTTGAAAAACTATGCAAATCGCCCCAATGATTATGGAAATTTTATAGGACAAGGTGCTGCAACCACTTTACAGTTCATTGATTTTACAGCAAGTTTTATGCTAAGGCATAATTTATTTATTGATTTTAATCAATTACTTCGAAATCAGCAAAGTGATGTAACTACTAATGATCAGCAAACCACAATGACTACAATTGGTATAAGGCTCAACACAGGCCGGCGAATGCATGATTTTTAATGATTTTGAATTAATTTTGCTAATTTTGTTCAAAAAATTCAAATTTTTACTCCCAGCTTCTAAATTTTTGGGTCATTTCATATGTTTTTTGAAGGGCAATTTTATCATATTCGGTTAGGCTTTTACCTCTTCGTTGCATGACTCGCTCGGCCACATCTAGGCATTTATTAAAGTCAAAGGTTTGCCATCCGTGCGCGCCACCCCATGCAAATGAGGGTATAAATTTATCTGGGAAGTCACTCCCAAATACATTAGCAGCAACACCTACAACAGTGCCTGTATTAAACATGGTATTGATACCACATTTAGCATGATCTCCCATCAATAAGCCACAAAATGTGAGCTGAGTATCCATTAATTCTTGCTTAGCATAATTCCAAACCTTAACAGGCCCATAATTATTCTTAAGGTTTGAAGTATTTGTATCAGCGCCAAGGTTACACCACTCTGCAATGACAGAGTTTCCTACAAACCCATCATGCCCCTTATTACTATATCCAAAAAATACGGAGTTGCTTACTTCGCCTCCAACCTTACAATACGGTCCGATGGTGCTGTCTCCCTTGAGTTTAGCACCCATATTTATATGCGCTCCTTCACCTATTGCATGGCCACTTCCGATCATTGCCCCTGCATGGATATGTGCATTTTCTCCAATAAAAATGGGGGCATTTTCGGCGTCAAGGCAAGCCGCTTTAATTGTTACACCAGGTGCAATATAAATGGCATCTTTTCCATAAACAGCAGTATGCTTATCATTAATGGGCTGAGAAGGGCCAAAGTGCTGAAGAATTAGTTCAAAATCTTGTAAAATTTGTGCTCCATTCAGCTTAAATATATCCCAAGGGTATAAAATTTGCTCTAAGTCAAACCCTATGCTAATGGGGTTCCAATTTTGATTTGAAAAATCATTCATCCTACCGCGGAATGCAATACATCGCTTATCTTTAATTAAAGCTTCACCTGCATCAAGAGAATTAATGGCCCTAATAAGCTCATTTGTAGGTAAATATGCTGCATTTACCCAAATATAATTATCTTCCTGATTGGGTTTTAAATAGGCAGATTGTACGTATTCATTGGTGAAGAAATGTACAGGTGTACTGCTATGGAATTGCCATTTTTTATCTATTGTAAAAATCCCTACTCGAATTTTGGCAATAGGCCTGTAAAATGTAAATGGGAGCAAATTTTTGCTAATTTGCGGGTCATCAAATAATACAAGTGGTGTTTTGATCATAATTTTAATGTTTTTCGATTGCTGTATCGGCGCTTCCAGATCCAAAAAACACCAAATAATCCTATAAATAATATGGGTACAAGGATATTTAGGGTTTGCCATTTCCAACCATCCCCTTGCACTTTTTGTTTGTCCAGGGGTCGAATGACTATTTCTTTATTTCGTGCCAAAATTATTCCTTGATCATTAATCAAATAGGCCATTGCATTTTCTATGAACTCCTTATTGGCAAAGGTGGTTTTAGTATAAGGTTCAAACCCAATGGGCAATGCCTGACTTGACTCTAGGTCTATTTCATTTCTTATAAAGTCTCCATCGGCACACACTAATAATTTGCCTGGCCTGCTTTGTTCCACAAAATTATCGGATGGTACTCCATCAGGCAAGAGTCCTGTTTTAAATGCCGATTGGAAACTTCCTTCTAATAAATACGCAACTGGAACGGGGCCGGCATTAAACTGCTTTTGATTAAGGCCGCGTAGGTCATTCAAGCTAACTTTTATTGGGCTGGTTAACTTTCGTGAATAGGGGGAAGTGTAAAGTAAAGGGGTTTTCTTGATCCCATTAGCTTGTACAGTGTCGATGGAGGACACAAATTGAGTATAAACGGCATCGAGGTTTCTTACGGTAGGGTGCTTACCAAAACGGTTAATTATTGGGAAAAATGGCCACGGAAGCATCTGTATTTGAGATTTGTCACCAAATCGGCCAGTTACTACAGGGTAGGTGCCTGCATTTAGGTCTTGAATAAGATCTTTATTGATTCTGGCGCCGTCTTTAAATAATAATTCATCCAAACCTAGCTGATAATCAAAGGCAATAGTGCCTGCATTACCTGCGCTATCCATGTTTACACCCATTGCGTCTACAAAAAATAAAGCGCTACCCCCCCGTACCATGTATTGGTCAATTTGGAATAGTTCCTGCTCTGTAAATTGTGTTTTGGGTTTAGCAATAATTAATGCGTCTGGTTCTTTTGCAAGTAACTCATTTGCCCTAATATAATTAATTTGGTAACCTGGCAGATCTTTTTTAATACTTGAAAATGCTGTGGAGTCGTTTAAATTTTTATCTAAAATGACTCCTATTTGTTTAGGTTCTGAATGAACTAGTTGGGCCATAGCTGAGGTTATCTCATATTCAAGCCCCTCAATGGATTGGTTGAGCCGCTCGATGGCCGATGCACGCTGGTTGCCTTTCAAGAGCATAACGCCCACCTCTTCGGCTCCATAGGCAATAATGGCACCAGGGAAAATCAACTTTTCAATTCGTTGGCCATTTTTAGTGTCAAATAAGTTTGTAGGTGTGATACCCATTTCAGCCAAATAGTTAAAGTATTCATTTTGAGCCCGCTTACTTTTTGCTTGGGCAGGATCAATAAATGAAAACTTAACTTTAGCCTTCGAAACGCGCTGATAATCTTCCAATTTCTCGCGAATGGCCTTTTGAAACCTTGTAAAGTCGGCATTCAGCTCACCTGCCAAATAAACTTCAACATAAATATTATCATTGAGTTGATCTAATAAATTATGAGTAGCTTCGGATAAGGTATATCTTTTCTCTTCCGTTAAATCTAGTTGAAAAAACCAATGCCCTGAAAAGAAATTAATTAGAATGATAATGATGCCAACCAAGATCAAGTCTAGCATACTGCCCAGTTTTTTGTTTTCCCAATTTATCATGCGTGTTTGCTTAAATTCCAGCGAGTTAATTGTAAAAATAAAAGCGAAATTCCTATGAAGTAAACGATATCTCGGCTATCGATCAATCCCTTGCTCATACCTAAATAATGATACATGATGCCAAATTGCTCGATGACTGTTGCTTGTTGATCAAATATTGGAATTTGTGATATGGCATCGATTCCATAGTAACAAAAAAAACATACAAAAAGGCTAAATATAAAAGCAATGATTTGATTTGAGGATAGTGAAGATGCCCATATTCCAATGGCTGTAAAGGCTGTTCCCAAAAAAAATAAACCAATATAAGAACCCAATACACCTGCCGAATCGATATTGCCAACGGGGTTGCCTAGTTGCACGATCGAAAAATAATACATACTTGTAGGCAAAAGTGAAAATAAAACTAAGCAGCAACAGGCTAAGTATTTGCCTAATATGATTTGCCAATTTGAGAGGGGTTTAGTGAACAGAAGCTCAATGGTGCCCGATTTAAACTCCTCTGCAAAGCTACGCATAGTTATGGCTGGTATTAAAAATAAATAAACATAAGGGCTAACATTAAATAGCACGCTGAGGTCTGCATAGCCATAATTTAATACACTAGTTTGGGGGAAAACCCATACCAAAAGTCCTATGCTAATCAAAAATATAATTAGAATCACATACCCAATTAGGGTTTGGAAGAAACCTTGAAACTCTTTCCAAAAGATGGCTCGCATACAACTGTAAATTTATCTAAAAAACTAAATTAACTACTTTTTATGAAGTATTTGATAAATGAATGTAATAATGTGTAGAATCAATAAGGTTTGGTCTAAAAATTGAATAAAACGAAGAAAATTTTCTTGGAAAAATTATAAATTAGCTATTTTTTTAGAAATTTTTGAAATTTCAATATTTATTAAAATAACTTGGTTTTGCAAATTTCATTTGGCTTAATGTTGTTGAGTTAATACTTAGCTCACCTTAACATACCTAAACTTTCACACATTAATATATAACCAGACTTTTTTTTAGCATTAACTAATAAAACTTAACCAATGAGAAAGGAACATAAACCTACAATAAGTAACCCATTTCCTAGATGATAGTTTGATAATCAATCCACCACAATTTAGTGGGTAGTATTTTTATTAAGCTTAATCAAAGAAATGGTATATGAAATTGTTTTTAATAATTACCGTATTCATCATGCTAGGTGAGTGCGTAGCCCAACTAGACACAATCTACTATTTTGACCGTAAACAGGCTTGCATCGTTAAGGAAATTGATACCAATCAAGTTAAGTATTCCTTTCCTGGTGAGCAGTTAAGATATGTGGTATCTAAGCAGCATATTCAAAAAATTAAATTTGCCTCTGGCCGAGAAGATGTATTGGTCGATCATAGTATATTCAACCAAATACGTGGTATTGATGATTACGAAAAGGTAAAAATTACACTGCTTCAACAAGACGTGCGCGGTCTATTTAAAATTGGTGAGGAATCCATCAAAATATCAGCAGCGCCGCCAAAGGAGCTTAAACTTAAGGAAAAAAACATCACTCGGCTTAAACGTATTGCAGCTATGCAGGGAGGTTGTATGGTTCATGCCATGAATGAACAAGCTGAAATGGGTGACTATAGTAACCCCTACCAGTCGGCAAGCACTCCAATTACAAGGACAAAAGGCTTAATTTATACACATAAACTGCTTGATTTGAATGAGTTTAGACGCATATTGAGCAAAAAACGTAAATTTATGACCCTAGAGGAGTCAAGTCTATTGCCTGGGAGTAAGAAGTTCGAAAAGGAACTAATGGTAAAAGAATTTATTCTTCATGAGGTGAAGCTGCAAGATAATGTAATCACAATTAGTGGGCGATTAGGTGATAGGCCTAATGAAACTTTTAAGGTTGTAGCCTTTGGGGAGTACTATTTTTGCTTGTATTACGAACGAGGCAACACACATTATTATATAAAGGTGCCCATTTAGTTTTTAATTTATCAGAAATTTTTGAAAAATTGCAATAGATAAACAAGCTAAAACCTAAATATAACCTTTGGTTTCTTTTTGCTTAAAGTAGCGCTTTTTGGGGTATTATTTATTTCGCATTTTATTATATTTTGCTGATCTTCAAATAAATCTGTTAAAATGGTATGGCTAATCTCTAATTCTTCTGGTAGCTTATTAATTTTCGCTTCAATAAAAATTTCAACCTCATCACCATCGATTTGGTAGCCTAGTACGTTGAGCTCCAATGCGTTTTTATCAGCATTTATTTTAATGTGCTCTTTCATATATTCAGAGACAAAACTATTAGTATTACCATCTTCAGATTCACTAAAATCAAGGTTGGTAATTTTATATTTTTTCTTAGCAATTGTTTCTAGGTCATAAATATGTACTCGGCATATGATTTCCAAAACTTGTAATTCTGAATTATGTGAAACGGAAGTATGAGAAATGTGATATTTATGTGCAAAAGTAGATGTGCCGACCATCACAAGCAGGATAAATACAATTCCTTTTAAAAAACTATTGATATATCTCATATAAATTAAAATTAATCCTTAAGGTCAGCTGCCCTTTTTTGGGCTCGCTTATCTCGTTGCATGGCATTTTCTTCAATATTTAGGAGTTTATACCTCTTAGACATTTCTTTATTTCTAAATAAATCAAATCGTGTGGGCTGTAAGCGTGGTGGCCAAAAGTTATTTCCTCTGTCAGTATCGGCAGTTTCCAAGTATGGGTCAAGCTTAATATTTACCAGAGTTTTTTTAGTGAAAAAAACCTTATAGACTTCCTTATGGTTATGCTTCCAAATCTCAGCAGGTATTCTTTGGATTTCACTGCTGCCGTCTTCAAATTCCATTTCAATGATCAGTGGCATCGGTATACCACCTAAATTCGTGAATTTTACTTCATAATAATTATAATCATCATGTGCCATCGCTTCCTTCTCAAAATCAAATAAACTAGATTTAAAGTAATTATATTCTTCACGATCGATTACACTCACAGCAAATGTATCTAAGTTACTATAAAAGTCGAGTAGGCTTTCATCAGATTCTACCACTGTAAGGGGGATATCCTGTTGATTGTGTTTATCAGCAAGATACTCATCTTTGTTTTTATATGCTGCTTGTAACTTAGGTTTCTCTTTCTGCGGGTCTTTCGTGTTAAGGTTGAATAAGGCCACTTTATCGATAGCCATATCCACGTGGTCAGTTGTATAAAACCATCCTCTCCAAAACCAATCTAAATCCGTGCCAGAGGCATCCTCCATTGTTCTAAAAAAATCAGAAGGTGTTGGATGCTTGAATTTCCAACGGTTCGCGTAGGTCTTAAAAGCAAAGTCAAATAGCTCTCTGCCAAGGACCGTTTCTCTTAAAATATTGAGCGCTGTGGCTGGCTTACCATAGGCATTATTTCCAAATTGCATAATGCTTTCGGAGTTGGTCATGATTGGCACCATTTGGGACTTATCTCCTTTCATGTAGTCCACTATTTTAGCTGCAGGACCTCTTTTTGATGGGAAGGTGCGATCCCACTCTTGCTCTGTTAAATATTGTAAGAAAGTGTTGAGTCCTTCATCCATCCATGTCCATTGGCGTTCGTCTGAGTTGACAATCATCGGAAAATAATTATGCCCTACTTCATGAATGATCACCCCAATCATACCATTTTTTATATGTTCAGCATACGTGCCATCAGGCTGTGGTCTGCCATAATTAAAGCAAATCATAGG
>JAUIFR010000048.1 GCA_030430325.1 Bacteroidia bacterium
AAGGCCACTAACTTCTGACAGGGGCCCTCCGGATAAATAGACGTTGCCGGATAGCGCGCTTCCAGAAATTCAATAATCTCTGTGGTGTCCTGTAACGCCTGATCATCGTCGGTAATCAGTACCGGAATGTAGCGCACGCCCGTTTTGGGAATAATGGTATCCCTATACACTTCGGCAGACGCTACCACCTCATCGAAAGGAATATTTTTCTCTACGCGAGTTTTCCCGACATAGAGGTCGATCATGCCGGGACGAGAGCCCACATAGCCAAAATCGGAATCGGCCATCTCTCCGGGACCATTCACAATACAGCCCATTATGCCAATTTTAACACCTTTGAGGTGATCAGTACGTGCTCTAATCTTAGCCGTGGTCTCCTGTAAATCAAAGAGTGTTCTCCCACATGAAGGGCAGGAAATATACTCTGTTTTGGTAATACGGACACGTGCAGCCTGTAATATACCAAATGCACTTTGGCAGGCAGAAGTTATTTGATCTACTTCATTGGATTCAAAACCAATCATTACTCCTTCGCCAAACCCATCAATTAGTAAACTACCCATATCAGTGGAAGCTTGCAGTAAATTTTCTTCAGCATCAGCTGTATAACTATGCGCTAATACCACTGGCACGTCAATACCTTGCTCCATCAAATATAACATAAATCGACGCCATTCAGCCATCACATGTGTCTGGCCCTCACTATTTGTTAAAACAAATACGATAGGATCGTTTTTCAATTGTACTAACTCCTTAATATCATCGATCGTTACCTTTACAAAATTAATTGTTGGGTGAACCTGCTTTGCTTCCTTAAACTCTGCTAACTTAAAATAAGGAATTTGTTCACTTGAAGCATTCCAGGCATTTGCATGAACAATTTGCTGGAGTGTGCCTGGAAGTGAAAATGTAATGGGATGATCCCCTACAAAGATAAAGTCAGCTGCAGACTCTTTGATGTTCCATTTATCAAGTGCAGACACATACTCATAACCAATACTTTCTAAATCCATTGGTGAAAGTGTGCGAAATCTACTAAAATCACTAACAACAACGGGGACTTGTGCCCCTCCTACCCTTCCGACAGCTCGTGTTGGTCTTTTTTTGTAAGCATATGGGCTCCAAAGATCTAGTTTTTCGATTGTGGGAATTGGTTTGTGTGTCATCCTATCTGAATATCGTGCAATAAGCTGCTGCGCCACGGGCACTTCAAACTCAGGCTCCTCGGTAAGCGAAACCCTGATAGTATCTCCTAACCCATCTTCTAATAAAGCACCGATGCCCATCGCCGACTTAATTCGTCCATCTATTCCTTCACCAGCTTCTGTCACACCCAGGTGCAGTGGGTACGGTTTCAACCCCTCTTCATCCATTTTCTGAACTAATAACCGATAAGCTTGCACCATCACCTGCGGATTACTCGATTTCATGGATAGCACAACTTGATGATAATTTAATTCCTCACAAATCCTTAAAAACTCCAGCGCTGACTCTACCATGCCGTGTGGTGTATCCCCATACCGATTCATAATTCGATCAGAAAGAGAGCCATGATTCGTACCAATGCGCATAGCTGTGCCATATTCCTTACAAATTTTTACTAAAGGCATGAATTTCTCCCGAATACGTTCAATTTCGTCCTCATACTCGTCGTCAGCATAAGTTTTTACCTCAAATTTCTTTTTATCGGCATAATTACCAGGGTTTACCCTTACTTTTTCTACAAGGCGCGCCGCCAACTCTGCAGCATTGGGCGTGAAATGTATGTCAGCAATAAGTGGGACATGATACCCCTTTTTTTGGAGTTCATTTTTAATAACTTCCAAATTTGCTGCCTCTTTGATACTCGGCGCTGTAAGGCGAACATACTCGCAACCAGCATCGACCATTCTAATAATTTGCTCCACAGAGCCTTGGGTATCCATTGTATCCGTAGTGGTCATGGATTGTACTCGAATGGGGCACCTACCTCCCATAGGCAAATCCCCTATATTCACTTCTATGGTTTGCCTTCTTTGGTATTTTGTAAGGCTTGGGCAGAATAAAAACTTTGATGGCGCATGTATAATCACGACTTACTATTTTGTTGACCTAAAAATACAAATTATTTGGGTTAACAAGTAATTAGGCTAAAAGTTTATGGTATGCCTAATCATAATTATCTTCTTTGAATCCTATCATAATTGACAATTTTGCATAAAATTTAGGTTCAAATTAAATTATTTTGAATGTATTTGGCTTATTTTATTCAAAATATAATATAAATGATCATAAATACTTTAAAAGAAACCCTAAAATTGCTATAAGCAAACATAATGGGGAGTAGTACTTTGTATCAAGTTTTGCGAAGCGTGTTTGAGTTATCCGCTTAAAAAAACCCACATATTTAAATTCACCAATAGCTCTTAATAAAAATATAGTAGGAATAACCCAACCACCATATTGTACCATCGAGGAAGATAACGTAATCTGAACCCATCCTAATTGTAAAAAATAGATAAATCCAAATAAAAGCAAACCAATTCCTACCATCACGCAATCTACTTTTTTGGGGTTAATTATGAGCTTCCCTTGTTCATCAGTAGGTAAAGACTCCTCATACCCAAATCTACTCCCAAAGGCCCAACTTAAATGAAGCAAGGCAAGCACCAAAAATATCGCAGATAATATAGAGGAAATAAGTACCAATATTGACATGTTCATTCTTACCTGAAAATAACGTATAATTTAATCAAAAAGTGATGAAATCATCATTTTATACCCCAGAATAGTTACCCCCCCTTAATAAGCGCAAATGTAAATCGGATACAATAAAGCAAAAAGCTAAATTTTCGGGGGAAGTGCCACAAAAGATTTGCACCCTCTTTGGTCACTAAGTAGATTAGTTTGCAATACAGCTTAAAAGTTGGCCTAAAGGCTATACACCCCGTTTTATAATCTTCACGTGCATCAATGATTAAGTCCGCCAGACCCATGATCATACATAATTTAGTAAAAAACTGACCGAATGGCTCTTTTGCCGATAATTTAAGAATAGATAAAGGCAATCCCGCTGTTGCCTCTCCCTCTTTTAAAATGTATTCAATTAATTCATTATGATCTTTGGTATGTCGTTTTGCCTCTGTATTATAAAAAATTGCTCGTGCCGCCCCTATAAATTCCAATTGGATTCGCTCATGATTTACAATTTTCTTTATATTTTTTATTTTAGCTGCAAGTGTATAAGGCACGCCGTTATGCTCCCAATTCTCTTGATTATTGGATAAATATTCAAGCAAGGAATCCGTAACAGAAACCCTCTGAGCATGCTTAGGAAGCTCATCAATACAATAATCGACCTCATCGATGACGACAATCAAATGATCGAGATGGAGCTTTGTTTGAGCATCAATATTAATATTATAAGCCTTAGTAAGCACATGAAACTCTTCACTTAGTTTCTTGTAAATACCACGAACACCCTCCCAAGAAGGTGGCTGTACTGTATCTATTGACCATGCTTTCTCTCTCAAAACTGTTCCAAATATTGTATAGGGCAGATAAAATTGATAAATAAGCAAATTTTTAAAAATAATTTAAACAAAACTAGCCTAAATCATTTCATCTGAACGAAAACACTATAATTTATCTTTTGGAATAAACATGTCAGGACGAATTTGCTTGGTATTTTTACCATCCTTCCATTCATTCTCATAGCGCTGCATGATGTTGTCTATAAAATCCCGCTCTTCTAATTTTTGCTGAGTTTCTTTGATCTTGGATGCAGGAGTAACAATAGGTTTTTTCGCATAGACCACCTTTCTGGCTCGATCAAAATCTGGATTATTTTGCGTTAGTGGTTCAAGTCCAACCCGGGCCTTCCATGCGCCCATTTCAATATTTACAAGCACTAAATAAGTCTCACCAGCCTTAAAATCACATTGGAGAAATTCCTTATCTTCAGAAGAAGCCCAAAGTAACTGCTTACCTGCAGGGCACTCATAACGCATATAGTTTTTTCCCTTGAAAATCCCAATAAACTGCTCATTATGGAAATACTCAAAGGAAACGAGCCCACCAAAATTGGATACGCGAATAAAGTAAACAGCAGCATTTCCCTCAGCTGGCGGAGTAAATCCTTGTGCACATAATGGCGTACTCAGACCGCAAATAGCCAACAAGGCTAAAATTGTAATATGTTTCATATTCTGCTTTAAGTTTATATGGTTAAAATGGATCGTATGATTTTATATTATTATTAATGTAGCTGAACAAGTATAATGTTAATATGCTTTTCTAAACGTCGACTTGTTAAGAAAATTTAGCTAAATCAATATATTCTGCTAAATTTATTGAACAAAAAGCTATTTTAGCTGTATTTTTCGCACAAGGTTGATATCTTTCTCTTGAAATGGATGCACACTTTGAGTTATTGATTTTTTATTTTTTGAAAGGCTCACATTATCATTATCAAATGTTTTTATCTTTTTATCAAAGGTATAGATAGAGGTATATTTTAAATTTTCATAAATTTCAGCAACACTCACACCAAACGCAACCTTATCTCCGTTTAACCCTTCTGTTAAACCAGGTTGAATTAACCATATTACTATACTTATAAATGCCGCCTAATACTTCATCCCCATCTTAAATGATAACGACTGCTTTACGGTGCTCCACTCACTATTAAGAATGGAAAAAACCACTGTATCACGCAAACAGCCCCATTGATCCACTTGATGATTGCGCAGTACGCCATCCTGTTTAGCCCCAAGCCTAGCAATAGCATTTCTGGAGGGGAAATTATGCCAATGAGTCCTGAATTCTACGGCAATGCAATCTAGCTGCTCAAAAGCATATTGTAATAAGAGATACTTACACTCAGTATTTACACCCGTTCTTTGTACTGACTTGGCATACCAAGTGGTGCCAATTTCTACTCGCTTATTTACAGCATCCGCATTCATAAATCTAGTGGTACCGATTACTTTGTCATCAAGTGCATTTTTAATCACAAAGGGTAGAGATCGGTCATTTTCAAACTCCGCCAATGCAGTTCGAATATAAGATTTAACCTGATCAGGTTTAGGAGCAGAGGTATACCAAAGCTCCCAGAGCTTCCCATCCTGCACAGCTAATGCCAAACCATCAGCATGATGGAGGGACATAGGCTCTAGCTTCACTAGTTTGCCTAAAAAATGTATTTCATTGAGCCATTTCGTTGCCATCATTTTGTTTTTTATCAAATTTCATAATACCCTGCCAGATTTAATTTTCACTAAAAAAATAACCTAGCATGCTCCTGTAGTTATCTTGAGCAGATAGGCATGTATCCACTAAGTATTCTTTAATGTTGGGATATTCTGATAGCCCTCGGTAGTAGAAAAATTTATACTCATCTTCAATTATAAACGGTATGATTTGATGAGTCAAGCATTCTTTAAACATGATCAACCTACCAGCAAGTCCATTCCCATCTTGAAAGGGATGTATTTTTTCAAACTGATAATGAAAATCAATAATATCATACACTGTTATTTCATTCTTTTGATGATAAGCTGCCAGCAATTTATTTATCTCGGCCGGAACGTTGGAAGGAAGGGATGTTTCCTGTCCACCAACTACATTGGGCATACTTTTATAATCCCCCACACGAAACCATGATTTTTTAGCGTCTGAAGTATTTAGTTTAAGAATTTTATGAAACCTTTTGATCATTGTCTCTGATAAAGGCTCTAAGGCTATATCAAGCATGTAATCAACGCATGAAAAGTGATTGACCGTCTCCAAAATATCATCTACCTTGGCAGTTGACTCCCCATTTTCCATAAAAATTGTATTGGTCTCGTAAATATACCTGGTCTGCTCCTCCGATAACATACTACCCTCTATACGATTGGTATTATAGGTCAGCTTAATTTGTGTGAGATGGTAAATGCCTCCTTTTTGGTTATTGTTTTTTTCATCCTGTAATACCTGCAAAAGATTCATTTGAGTTTAATTTATACTTCAAATATAGGGTTTTATCTTGAAACAATGAATCATGATTTTTAGTAACAATTCGGATAAAAAAGATAATATTTTCACCATATTTTGCAGAATTTATTGAATTATTAATTAGAAATGAATATTTATTTGGACAAACCTTCCAAATCCAACTCATCAAACAAATGCCTAATTAGGTTTTAATTCTAGGTAGGATATAGGTAGTGACTATAGATTTCGAAAGTTTAATAAACCTATTTTTTAAGCCACCTCACGGCTTCCTTCCTATCAAAAAATTCTTTTAAATAGTAGCCTCTATTTATGGCTACTGAGTTGATAAACTGGTTTGATTTATTTTCTAGCTTCCTAAGAAGTGCTACTCGGCTACCTTGAAGTTCTTCCGATTCGGCTAGCTTTTTTCCAAATTCAAATTGCTCCATGGTCGTTAGTTTAGAATGAATATCTGTTATATTAATGAGTAGGCGTTTATCGGCTTGGTTTTTACGCAATATTTCTTCCACATCACATAGAGCTTGAATCCTCTCGTTAATGTCAACTTGGTTATGATAATAAACTTCTATAACTCTTCTGCCTTCTATAATTATTTCATATGGCATATCTCAATGCTCTTATTCTATTGCATCAGTTTCCCGAAAGAATCATTCATCTTTTTTTGGGTTAAATTAAATTAAACCATCTATGATTTCAAAATCTTTCAGAAGATGCAGTACAGGCTAAAAAGTTTACGAAAACAATACACTTAATTTATTTCATTGAGTTTGAGGATTCATTTTCTGTTGTGGCCGCTTTTTTACCTTCAGAAATAACTTCATTTATTTTTTGTTCGGTTTGTTTGTCTATGCTATTTTTTGACTCAGTAGGGGCATTGCAAATTGTAAACTCAGCATATAGTGGTAAATGATCAGAACCAACTGCTGACAATATATCTAACTTATTAATACTGATAGACGCTGAATGAAATAATAAATCAATGGGAAACCTTAAAAAGGGTATGCTTGCAGGAAAGGTCCCATAAAAGCCCCTATTCTGTCTGGCGTCAGATAACTTAGAGATCTTTGCAAATTGCTTGGATATCTTTGACCAACAGACATTATTAAAATCTCCCGAAACAACAAGTGGAAGTTCAATATTACAAGATAATTGTGCCACTTTCATGAGTTCAGCATCCTTTTGCTTGGAAGTTGGCTTCTCTGTTGGGCTAGGAGGAGGAGGATGTATCCCCCAAAAAATAAATTCATTATCATTTTTATCCATCAGCCTTACCTCAATAGATGGGTGTTCATTAGATATTAAATAATGTTTCTTAAATTGGACTAGATCAAGGGTGGTATACAAGTGCATCCCATATCGGTTATCTTGAGGGATTTTAACAGAATGCTTAAAATAGGGCTCAATTTCAGATAGGCTTTCCTCCCATTTTCGATCTGTTTCCATCGTCAATAGAATGTCTGGCTGGATCTTTTTGATAATATGTATGAGTTTATGGTAATGCTTATTTTCTTGCATTACATTGATATTTAGCATGGATATGCAATTTTTGTTAAATTTTTTTTTATTTACGCGCTTTGGAAAATAAGGCCATACAATAAAAATATGATAGCATATTGCCAGTAATAGAAAAAGTGTCGTAGGTACAGCAAAATATAAGTTAAGATCAATAAAAATAAACTCGGTTACCAGCAATAATAATAGTAAAATAAGAAGTTGAAGTCTTATATAATCAGATATTCTAAATATCCAATGCTGAGAATTGATGAGGGGCAATAGACTCACTGAAGATATAACCAACGCTGCAATTAACCAAATTATTTGTGGATTCATCATGAAAGATAAAGTACATTAATCTATTAATCAAAACCAACCTATTAACCTTCAATTTTCATTATTGATAATTTCAACTATATCAGTATTAATTTCAAGCGATACATTAGTTAGCCCCTTTTGATCATAATCAACTTTATTCAGGACATATTTCATAGCCTCTTTTCGCGCTAAGTCTTTATTATTTCCTTTTACAACAACCCAAGGAGAGTTTAATGTACCGGTATTATTAAACATCCGCTCTTTGTATTTTGTGAAATCATTCCATTTTTTTTGAGCCTGAGCATCAACAGTACTAAGCTTCCAACTAATGAGCGGGTTCGTCTTGCGTTCTTCAAGTCTCTTAAATTGTTCAATTTTATCAATTGAAAACCAAAGTTTAATAAGAATAATACCATCTTCGATGAGCATATTTTCGAATGGGACCACTTGCTTCATAAATAGTTGGTATTGTTGCTCCGAGCAAAACTTCATTACTGGCTCTACAACAGCCCTATTATACCAACTTCTATCAAAGAAAACGATCTCTCCGGGACTCGGAAAATGCCGAATGTATCGCTGAAAATACCACTGCCCGAGTTCATCGGCAGAAGGTTTATTTAATGCAACAACCCGATATTGTCTTGGATTAATAAACCTGATAAATCGCATGATGGCTCCCCCTTTACCTGCACTATCCCGCCCTTCACAAATTACAATCAATCTTTTATTGTTTTCAATCAAGTAGTTTTGCATGCGGACCATCTCAATCTGCAAATCAATATACTCAGGATCATTCTCTATTGTATTTAGAAGCATAGATACATTGATTATTTATATGCTTTCGAAAATACCCATTTTTATTTTTTGAAAAAATTAAAATGGCAAATTTGACTCAATATAAATGGATATTTGATTGTTTTTAGCAGAATTTATTCAAAAAATGCTGTATTGCACCATTTTATGCTGTCCATAGACTTCCGATGGAGTATGTTATTGCCTGTCCACTTATTATTACTCTCTCTTTTTTATTTTGACACCATAATTTCCCAACCCTATCAGAAATTTGCACAGCGTTTAATTTATCTTTGCCAAGCCTTGATGACCAATATGGGACTAAAGAACAATGCGCTGAACCAGTAACTGGGTCTTCTAAAATTGACGCCTGTGGTGTAAAAAACCTAGATACAAAATCACAATTTTCTCCCCTTGCAGTTACAATTACACCACCTGGGTGAAGATTTATTTGGTCAAATATCTGTCGATCTATTATGATACTTGCAATTTCTTGCTCGGTTTCATAAACTAACATATAGTCCCTAGATTTGTAGACTTCGATCGGTTCAATATTGAGTGATTCTCGGATTACTACAGGCAGCTTTGAAGATATGGGCCTTCGAGAAGGTAAATCCAAATGATATAGATCATCTTCGGTAGAAACAATCAATTCCCCACTTTGTGTTTCAAAAATAATTTCGTCTTTAGTAAAATTTAAAATTGTTTTTAAGCAATGGGCCGTAGCAAGGGTCGCATGCCCACATAAATCCATTTCAATTTCAGGCGTAAACCAACGCAGATGTATTTTGTCACCCTTATCAATAAAAAATGCTGTTTCAGCAACGGCATTTTCTTGAGCAATTTTGAGCAATAATTGATCAGGCAACCAATCATTTAAAGGAACTACACAGGCAGGGTTTCCTCTGAATGGTTCATCGGTAAATGCATTTATTTGATACAGCTGAAGCTTCATAAAAAATTATTAAATAGAGTCTAATTTTCTAATATTTTGAATGTTTTTTGCAGATTTTATTCAAAATAAATTATATAAAACTTGATATAATATAGGCTTAATATTGATCCTCAACTAACTCGAGTTGCTTCTTGTAGGCTTCCATTCTGGCGTTGGCATTAATATCTACTAGTAAAACACTTACCATCAGCGCCATGGTTGTGACAGATATGGCCCTCCAAATCGGTTTATCCATCATAATAAAAAATAATGCGGCCAAAATAATTATAATTGGAACTATCCTGAATACTGCATTCTTATATTCCAACATAGTTTTTTCTAATCTAGACATTTCTGATTTTACGAAAGCTGAGGCATCAGAATTGTATGCTGCCGTAAAACTTTTAATTCTTGATTTATTAGTAAAATATAACCCAGATCCTATTACCAAAAGTAAAATGCCAGCTACCAAAGTTGGAAATATGAATGCCTTAGCCAGGTCAGTTTTTCCTAATTGCCAAAATCCTATGGTCGCCAATATAAATATAAACCCGAATAGAATGAAAAATTTTGCTGAAAATATCTCTTCTTTTGCCCATTCCGTAGCTAATTTTAGAATATCCATTGTTTTATTTTATTTATTATTTAGGTTCTAAATTTTAATGCCCCCATCCAAAAAATAACTGTTATAGCTGATTGTAGTCTTGTAGAATAAAGGTAGCCATTGGCAACACATTTTATTTAAATTTTATTTAGAAAAGCTAACACAATATTCCAAGTACCTTCAACTTCATTTCCAACCCTTTCCTTTACTAGCATCGATGCCCCATGTATACCATAGTTTGGAACAAAAGTTTCATGGTTATACTTGTTTGCCAGCTCAAATTGCATCTTGGCCCTTTCATTTTCCAATTCATTGGGTGGCCGTAGCAATAAAAGCGGCAACTTCAAAGTTTCAAAAAATACATCGGGCTGACAATCCTTCAATGGTGCACCAGAAGCAGGAGAAAAAGCTAAGACGCCATTGACATCACTTTGCCTGTTATTGGCTAATTGAATTGCTAGAGATGCACTATAACTACTTCCCCAAAGGATTTTCTTGCCTATAAAACCAGATTCCATTATGAAATTAAGCGCACTTTCTATATTGTTATAAGCATCACAATAACCATAGCCATCGCCAAAACTGTGGGTAGGAATATGAGCTAACGTACGATTATAACTTCCGTAATATTGCCCTCCCACACGTTGATCAATCGCTAAAACATTGTAACCACTTTCGATGAGTTTAGGAATAATTGGTGCATATTCTCCCCTCGCATTCGATCCTCCTTGATGAAAGAGTAGTATTGTTTTCGCTTTTTTGTCTAATTCATATAAATCACCGAAGATTTTGATGCTGTCTGGCGTGTAAAAGCTAATTTCACTTGCAATAGTGGCTTTATTTGATTGCTCTTTCTTTGTTTTATTTTTAAATGACACCAATAATGCAATCGCTATAAAAAGGAGAAATTTTAATTTCATATTCTTTTATTAATTATTGATAACACCTCAAATATAAAATTTTTTAACAATTTTCAAGAAGTAATTTTTTGGATCAACTTTTAAACGAAATCTGTATATATTTATCAAATAAATTTATAATTAATTTATTAACAGATATTTACAATAGCATTAATTGTATTGCTATAAATATCAGGAAGAGGTGTACATGTAAGTTTTGGGGGCCATTAGAAAGGATTTAAGCAAATCCAAAATTACATTTTAATTGTATTTTTTGAATACTCTATTTTTTTATTATATTTATTTTCAATTATATATATAATTCAAATATATAACTAAATTAATATTTCTATATGCTAAGTATAAACTTCGCACTTCAATTCTATTTTTACGACAATTTGTATTTTTCAATATTATTCTATACTTTTAAGTAAATATTAGAAAAATAATCATCAAATCACACAATATGGCATAAACCTCTACGTTAACCAAATATACAAGTACTCATGATGAAGGAGAAGATAGGTGATAGTAAATTAGTATCACTTTATTTAAAAGGTAACGAAGAGGCTTTTGGAATGCTGATCAACCGCTACAAAGCCAAAGTTTTTACTACTATTCATATTATTGTTAAGGATCGTTGCATTGCTGAAGATCTGCTACAAGACACGTTTATAAAGGTAGTAAATACATTAAAGTCAGGAAACTATAATGAAAAAGGGAGTTTTAGGCCATGGTTGATGCGTATAGCGCACAATTTAGCCATTGACTATTTCAGAAAAGAAAAACGGAACCCAACTTACTTTTTGGAGGAAGGTTCTAATCATATACAAGCCCTGGGATTTTCGCAAAGCTCAGAGCAGTTGCAGATCACAAAAGATACTTGTGATCAGTTAAAAAAGTTGATTGATGAACTACCAGACGTACAACGTGAAGTGGTTGTCATGAGGCATTATATGCAGCTTAGCTTTCAGGAAATTGCAGAGCAAACGGGTGTAAGTATCAACACCGCGCTAGGCAGAATGCGGTATGCGTTGATCAACTTACGCAAAAAGCTAAAACAAATAGATATTGCCTATGATGAAAATATTTACCCAAAATGACCTTGTTCGTGCACTATATAATGAAACAAGTACCGCAGAAGAACGTGAACTAGAAACAGCATTGCTTTGTGATGGCAACCTTTATGAAGAATATGTTGATTTGAAATCCACTAAAAATGAGTTAGATTTGCTATTGGACCAGCCCTCTGATGCCGTTATCAACAGGGTGTTGGATTACTCAATGAGGCTGAGCGCCTTAAGCAACTAATTCAATTTGCAAAGAAAAGATCGTTACGCGGCATTTATTGCCCATTTTAGTACACACAATCCGCAGGCAGATACGGAGTTGCATTATGCAAACCCGTATGAATTGCTCGTGGCCGTTATTCTAAGTGCTCAATGTACCGATAAGCGTGTAAATATCGTCACGCCAGCATTATTTGAGGCCTATCCTGATCCCTATGCCCTATCCCAGAGCAATTTTGACGAGCTCAATCCTTATATTAAGTCCATTTCTTACCCCAATAATAAAACAAAACACCTACTAGGCATGGCTAAAATGCTAGTGGAAGATTTTAAGGGTGAGATTCCAGACACAGTCGATGAGCTGCAAAAACTACCTGGCGTAGGCCGTAAGACAGCTAATGTCATCGCCTCTGTCATTTATAACCAACCTACCATGGCGGTGGATACCCATGTATTTCGCGTATCAAAAAGGCTGGGCTTAGTGAATCAAAATGCCAAAACGCCATTGGAGGTAGAAAAACAACTTGTGAAAAACATCCCCGAAGAGCATATCCCCAGAGCGCATCATTGGCTAATATTACACGGTAGGTATGTGTGCTTGGCTCGAAAACCAAAGTGCGCATCATGCGAGATCACGCATATTTGTAGATTTTTTGAGAAAGGTTAGTTTTTTGTTCTAATTATAAGTTTGCCTATTTTTTTATATCACCTAATGAATACGAAGTATATAAATTATGAGAATTAATATTATAATCAGCGTATAGATTTTCCTATTTGAATTATATAGATGCTTAAGCCATAACCGAAAGCGAAACGAATATAGCATAATGGGCCAAAGCTTGCCTTTATATTCACCATGCTTAAGAATATACTCTGCGCGGACAGCATCCTTTTCTAAAACTTGAAACTCATATCCACCATAAATACCAAACATATGTAATTCAGCTTCACACACATCAACAGCAATTCCGTGTGACTCGAGTAGTTCCCGCACAACATCATATTCTCTCCAGGAAACAATCGCGACTGTGACCAATCTATTCACTTATAATTTGTTTTAAGGTTCACCTTCAATATACAAAAACATAAGCATATTTCTGAATGGCTAACCGTTTTCATTCATATTTATAGTTCATATAGTTGATTATTAATAACTTATATCTTTTTTACCAATTGTATTATAGGTAGATTTTTTTAAGGTTCGTATTTAAGCTCTTTTGGGGTATTTTTTTGTGTAATTTGCTGATTATAAGCTTTTATTTTCTTTGTTTTAGTTTTGAACAACTTTTGCCAATTAGGTTCATTTTTAGCAATTTATCAAGAAAAAATGTGTGAATGGCATAGCATTTTTTTATTTTGGGGGTTGCCAGTAAAATGCTTCGCATCTTACTGGCCGGGCTGCTTTTGGGTTCCGTCCTCCTTCGTCGGACCCGCCCTTTGGGCGGCCAACACATCCCTAACCCAAATTGAGTTATTTAAAGATTTCCTATTGTAATTAGGTGGTTTTGCAAATTGATTGATATGTATCTTCCCGGATAATCATGCAAAATATAGTGGGATTTTACATATACTTTTAAAAAAAACAATTGTTCTAACGCACAGGTTCGGGGAACCTGCGCCAGAACAGACAACTTTAACTCATTAGTATTAGCCTGATTCTTAATAAGAAATGGTAATACGATAAATTTAATTTCTTAATTAAAAATAATTGAATTAACTTGGCGATGAGGCTTACATTATTAATCGTGAATAAAAATAGGATTCTAAATCAATATAGCTATTTACCTTTTTTAGCATTAATTTACATATTGGTGCTTTTCCCAAAATCCTATTGCTCTGCTCCCAATAAAACAGTAGTTATTTTAGAGATTAAAGATCAGATTGATCCGCGTATGAGCCGCTATATGGAGTTAGGTTTAGAATATGCCAAAACTTCAGAAGCTGATGCGATAATTATTGACATGGACACTTACGGCGGAGCGGTAAATGATGCTGATCAAATAGTTACCGCCTTACTCGAACAGCAAATTCCAGTGTATGTTTATATTGATAAAGATGCGGCATCGGCTGGAGCATTGATTTCAATAGCCTGTGATAGTATTTACATGACTCGTGGGGCCAGCATTGGTGCTGCGACAGTCGTTACGGCTGATGGTGCGGCGGCACCAGATAAATATCAATCTTATATGCGCTCCAAAATGAGGGCAACCGCAGAGGCCAAAGGTAGAGATCCAAAAATTGCTGAGGCAATGGTCGATCAAAATTTACAAGTAGATTCTGTATCTCAAGCAGGGCAAGTCATTACCTTTTCGACCTCTGAGGCCATAAAAAATGGGTTTTGTGAGGGTGAAGTAAGCTCGATAGAGGAATTATTAGAGAAAGTGGGACTAAAGGATGCTATACAAAATCGATTTAGCTTATCAAACTCTGAGCGCATCATTGCCTTTTTTCTAAACCCAATGATTAGCGGGTTGTTAATTTTAATCATCATTGGAGGCATTTATTACGAGCTACAGACCCCCGGTGTGGGTTTCCCGATTCTAGCCTCATTTGTAGCGTTACTATTGTATCTCACCCCCTATTATTTAAATGGGTTAGCCGCTAATTGGGAGATTATTATGCTAATGGCCGGTTTGATTTTAATAGCCATTGAAGTATTTGTCATTCCAGGTTTTGGGGTTGCAGGGATTTCAGGTATCATTACTGTGGTTGGTTCACTTATTTTAATCATGCTCAATAATGATTTTTTTGATTTTTCATTTGTAGGATCGAATGAGCTGATTTGGGCCATTTTGACCACCGTTTTAGCCATAATAAGTAGCTTTATCCTGCTATTTGTTGGAGGTGTCTCTTTCGCGAATTCACCCTTTTTCAAAAAAGTAGCTTTGCAAGGTGAATTATCTCGGGCGCATGGATATACATCAGATTTTAAGGCTGTAAATTTAGTTGGACATGAGGGGGTATCATATACTGTACTTCGTCCAAGTGGTAAAATTATGATTGGTGATCAGCTATATGATGCCTATACGCGAGGTGAATTTCTAGAAAAGAATGTTCAAGTAATTGTAATAGCGCAAAGTGGTACATCTTTGCAAGTCAAAGAATCTATCAAATGAAAGTACTAGTCATTGGAAGCGGCGGCCGAGAACATGCTTTAGTGTGGAAACTTAAACAAAGCACGCAAGTTACCCACATATTTTGTGCTCCGGGCAATGCCGGTACCGCTCAAATGGCAGAAAATGTTCCTATAGCAGCTACAGATATCACTAAACTAGTAGAATGGGCTAAATTAAATACTATTGATTGGACCATCGTTGGGCCAGAGCAGCCTTTAGTAGCTGGTATTGTTGACACCTTCCACCAAAACAAATTAAAAATATTTGGCCCCAATAAGGCCTCCGCCAAGCTTGAAGGCTCCAAAGTTTTTGCTAAATTATTCATGGAGAAATACAATATACCAACTGCTCCATTTAAGATATGTCAAACGATTGAAGAGGCGCGGCAAGGTATTTCACAATTTGACTTTCCGCTCGTAATAAAAGCCGATGGACTAGCAGCAGGTAAAGGAGTACTTATTTGTAATGATAGCCAGGAGGCCGAAGAAGCTCTCAAGTTACTGATGGAAGAGAAAAAGTTCGGAAAAGCTGGTGACTCTATACTTTTGGAGGCATTTTTACCAGGTAAGGAAGCCTCTTTAATCTGCATTTTGGATGGCAACCACATTATTCCATTAGAAAGTGCTAGTGATTATAAACGAGCTTTAGATGGTGATTTAGGTTTGAATACTGGTGGTATGGGCTGTTATAGCCCAAATACCATGTTTAATAATTCGGCCATTCGGCAAAAAATAAAGCAAACAATACTTGACCCTATTCTAAAGGGTTTGGAGCAAGAGCACTTGCATTACCAAGGTGTATTATTTATTGGTTTAATGATCCATCACGATCAAATCAACGTGCTTGAGTTTAATGTTCGATTTGGAGATCCTGAGACACAGGTGATACTCCCAAGGTTACAAACTGATTTTATAGATGTGTTATCATATGTCCATCAAGGCAACTTGCAACCTCAAGATCTAACGTGGCATAAAGATAAAAGCATTTGTGTCATTTTAGCATCTAAGGGTTACCCCAATTCATATGAAAAAGAAAAACTAATAACTGGGTTTGAGAAAATTGATCAACAAGTCATCCCCTTTCATGCAGGTACCGAAAACAGAGACAGTAAGATTTTTACAAGCGGTGGCAGAGTACTTGGCATCACCGCTTTAGCTGCAAGTTTTGAGCAAGCACGCAAACTAGCCTATTCAAATTGTGAAAAAATATATTTTGAAGGCATGCATTTTCGCAAAGATATTGGACAACAAGTTACTTTCTCAACATAGACTACCGTACTAAACTAACACTGCCAGTTACACGGCCTTCGATATTCTCAGTATCCTGACATTCAATCACATAAAAGTATGCTCCTTCTGTCAATTGTTTGCCGTTGAAAGTGCCATTCCACTTATTATTATCATAATTCTTTCCTTCATAAACCTTAATGCCCGAACGTGTAAAGATTGTTACATTACAATCCGGATAGGCCTCCATATTCGCAATATGCCATTGGTCATTGTGGTTATCAAAATTAGGCGTAAAGGCCTTTTCGGGATAAACCGTAATCTTACCTCCTATATCTATGGTAACTTCAGCACTACTACTACAGCCACTTTCAGTTGCTACTGTTACCGTATATGTTGTTCGTGTTTGTGTAGGCGCCGCCGTTGGGCTAGAGACCGTAGGATCACTCAAACCTTCTGCTGGACTCCATTCATAACTTGCATAGCCTGGTGTTGCAAATAAATCTACGGTTTCATTTGGTGCCAATACTGTTTTAGCTACCTCAATACTTACTTGAGGGGTATCTAATTGTACTAAGGTAATATTTCCACTTGCCTCGCATCCACCAGCAGTAAGCGCATTGACTGAGTATGACTTCCCAGGAAATCCCCAAATTGTACTTGCAGATTCGCCTGTACTCCATTCAACACCCGTAAAGCTACTTGAGATTTCTAACAGTACACTATCCCCCTGACAAAGCTCGGTTTGAGAAGTATTAATAGCAATGGAACCGTTTTTTTCGATACTTACCACTTTAGTGATCTGGCTGGAGCACCCTAAGCTATTATCTTGTACATGTAATGTGATCTCCAGCTCACCTTCTTGACTACTACTCCTTGTTATTTTATAAAAATACGCTGTATCAGTAATCACACCATTTAAATACCAAGTAAATATATAGGGTGAAATCTGATTTGGGTTATAATCTGGTATACCTGTTTGCTCTAATAATATAGGTGAATCAACACAATAAACATCCTCAACATCAAAGTCGGCAACAGGACCATCCTTATAAGTAATACTTGTAGGACCGACTACTTTTTCACATTCTCCAATCGTTACATTAACCGTATATTCCCCTCCAATATTTGTCTCTAAGGTAGAACTATCAGCACCCGCAATCAGCTCACCGTCCCTATACCACTGATAAGAAGAAAGTTCCTTATTATAGTCAAGATATAGTGTAGTTGGTGCTTCACCACAAAGATTATAGCCATTTTCACTTAATATGCCTAATTCATCCAAATCAATCACTTCAACATCTGCATAAGATGGATCACTTGGGCAAGAGTTATTTTGGGAGATACTTAATGTATAGGTACCCGCATCCGAAATATCTGCATTCTCTATTGTTACCGTTTTTTGATCAGATGCAAAGCCATTTGGCCCTTTCCATAAATAGGAAGCTGCGCTAACTGCCGACTCCAGCACAATGCTTTCACCCCTACAAACCGTACCTTTAAAAACTATTCCAGGAGGATCTGGAGCTGGGTTTGCAAAGAAATCAATAGTTACGAATGTTGGTATAAAATTAAAAACTTCATTATTATTATAATCCGGTATGGCAGAGTTAACATTATACTGCCCTGTAAGTGCTCCATTACCACTTTCGATATAATAAACATGATTCTTTATTTGATCTGGGTCATTGAGGTCTTGATCCCAAGTGTACTCCATAAATACCCCTTTGGTACCATATAAGGTAACATCATCAGTTCCACATACAGATATGGGGCTCCTGGGGTAAACCCTTGCTTGAAATTTATTGAAATTAGTCAACACCTCAGGTGCAGATTGCTCCTTAGATAATATAATCTCTGGCATTCCATCCCCATTCATGTCGAAGCATCGAACGGCGTTCTCTTGGGTACCTGTTTGGCCTGAATAACTTATTTGATTAAAATTTGTATTATCTGAGTTTCTAAGAATGG
>JAUIFR010000300.1 GCA_030430325.1 Bacteroidia bacterium
CTTCCTAATTCTGTATATTTAATACAGGCATAGATATCCCTTTTACCATAATATAAATTAATTAAACTATCAATTTGCTGTATGCTTAATTCTTCAGTGTTTTCAGCTTGACTAAAATGGCAGCAAATACAATTCTGTATCAATAGAAATATGAATACAACCTTGATTTTCATAATGGTAAGTTTTAAGCATTAAGAAGCAAAAAAAGTGCCTGAAATATTAAAAAATGAACGTATTTTGCTAATTTTATTCAAAAAGCAAGTACAAACTCACATTTTGGAAGATTAACCGGTCTATTCCGAGATTGTAGAAATTATCATCGTCCTGATGCATATTGACTAACCCTCTCGAAAACCTGATCTCCGGTGAGAATTTAAATAGGGGAAAATACATGTCCAGCCCAAATCCAAATTCAGCGCCTAAATACCCTCTATTTACTAAGAGTTTTTCTTCCTCATCTTCCGTTTTTTTGGAGCCTACTGCTTCGAAGCCAGGGCTAATGCCACCGACCAAGTACATCCTAAAGTTACCACGGCGTACCGATTTATATTTAAACAATAGGGGGAATTCTACAGTCACCGGGTCATGGATTTGCTCCTCTGTAACGCCAGAAATATAATTATACTCCACATAATTTTGGTAAAAACTAACCTTAGGCAGTAGCCGCAAGTCCAAAAACTGAAACATCCGCAAATTGACGATAAAACCCACCGAAAAACCCATCGAATACCGGGGCATGATCGAGTGTAGTTCACTCAAAGAGTCAATAAACTCTTGGGCATATTTTAATTTATACCCAGAACTGTGCACACCTATGCTAAACCCGTAATGTAGGAGTTTTTGATCATATACGGGCAGGTTAATCTCATTTTGATTTTGGCCATGGCTAAAATGCACGCATACCAAACACACTAAGAGCAAAATTACTCCTTTGATGCGACATAAATGCTGCTTATACCAAATGTTAAAGGTTTGCATGTTGTATTTTTGAAACCTATTTTATTGAGAACATTTACGAAGGCCTCCCCGTACGGGAATTGAGCGACCGAATCTGGTAAATATGTATACGCTGCCTTGTCCTTCGAAAACCACCCACCAATGATAGGCAAAATATTCTTAAAATAGAAATTGTAAAATTGCTTAAAAGGCACCTTTGACGGCTGAGAAAACTCAATGATCACACAAACTCCCTTATTTTTCAGCACACGATGCATTTCACTAAGTCCCTGCTCTAAATTTTCAAAGTTCCTTACACCAAATGAAACGATGCAAGCATCAAAAGTATTGTCCTCAAAGGGTAAGTTTTCACTATCGCCGTATTGTAATTTGATGATATGATCGCACTTTTTTTTGATCATCTTCTCCTTACCAATGGCCAGCATTCCATTGGATATGTCTACACCAGTTACCTGCTCTGGGTTCAAACGAAGTGTTTCAATCGCAAAATCACCTGTGCCTGTGGCTACATCTAGTATACTTTTTGGAGCATGCTTTTGGAGAATCCGCACGGCCTTTTTCCTCCAGAGCTTGTCAATACCAAGGCTTAAAAAATGATTGCAAAAATCATAACGATGCGAGACAGCGTCAAACATTTGAGCAACTTGCTCTTTTTTACCACTTTGCTGGTCTTTGTACGGAACTACCGGTTTAGTTTCTACGCTCATCATGAAGGAGTTTGGCAATCTTTTTTAAAAGTACTTACTAGTTCAATTTTCACTTCTGGCCAAAGTTTAGAGATGCCATCACCTCCTTTGTGGAGCTCATAACATTGATTATTAAGTGAATCAATAGCGGCTGAAGCATTCCAATCCAAAAGATCGATGTTAGCAGTTAATTTTAGTTGGTTACCGCTAAGCAAGTAGGTGAATGGTACTTCTTTTTGCTTATTATTTAATTGAAGTGCCACAGTAGCCTTACCCAATTTTTGATTTCCTTCCACAGAGGTAACATTTCCAGTCAGTGATTCTGTTTCGAGCATATTACTAAAGAAAAACTGCCTAATTTTATAATCCCGGTCAGGATTATTAGAGTTTATACTATCAATAGCGATGGAGAAAGAGGCATTTTCTAATATGCTTTGAATCGTACGACTAGATTTTACTCCGTTAATTTCAAGGGCATTAAATGTGCCTGATACCCCAATTTTCTCTGTGGTTTTATAGGCGGTCCAGGTAAGCGTAGTGCTATCTGGTTGGTAAATCAATTGGCATACTTCGGAGCTAGATGTAGCATTTGCATCTTGAGAGGTAGCCTTTTCGTTTGATTTTTTGTTACTACATGCTGCCAAAGTTATCACCAAGGCAATGAAAATATAATTATGAATCTTTAGCATAAGTGTTGAAGTTAATGTACCTGTAAAATTAGACATTTTTAATGGAAGAATGTTTAAAATAACCAAAAAAAGAGCGGCGATATTAACCCAATTTTTTATAAGAAATTATGGTTAGTTTACTGGAAATGGCGCTTAAAATGAATGTATTTTGCAAAATATGTTCAATTCAAGACAAATTTCATCATTTGATCAGAATCACCTATCTTTGTGAGGAATTTTTAATCAACCAAATCCAAAATTATGCGAATCATCTCATTTTATTTAATCTTTTTAATGGCAACCGTTTTATTGGGGCAGGGCATTGGTCTTAAAGCTGGCTTGAACATTACTAATGTATCTGGTGACTTGGATGAAACACAAGGCAGGATAGCGTATCAAGTAGGTGGAGTAGTGGAAAGTGGCCTTACCGATAATCTTTTTATAAATTTTGGGCTCATTTATTCGCTTAAAGGCTTTAAATATGAATTTTTTGGCAGTACAACAACTGAAAATTATCACTATTTAGAAGTCCCAATTAATTTGGCGTATAAGTTTGACCTAAAGGTGGTAAAATTAATTATAGAAGGTGGCCCCTATGTTGGTTTTATGCCAGTAGCAAATTTAAAATCGGATGGGGAAGTTATTGATATTCAGCTTGGTGATGAGCCAGATGAGGTTAGTCCGATCGATTATGGAATTGGAATTGGTATTGGGCTTGCAGTGCATAAGTTCCAATTTATGTTGACGAACCAATTTGGAATTAGAGATATTGATAACGCGGATAATTTTGTTGTACGTAATCGTGTGGCGACCTTATCTGCGGCATATTATTTTATGCGGTAGGGACTTGTTTTGTTCATATTTTGAATTATTTTGCAGATTGTCCGCTTTTGTACCCAACTAAATCCTGGCGTAAGTTCTCCGAACCTGTGCCTTAGAACAATTTTAATTCGGGATATTCAGAAGTAAGGCACTCACCAGGAAAAGATAATGAAAATATAGGCTTAACAATGTTATTAACTGTTAGTACGCTGATCAATATACAACATAT